>CAMYXQ010000007.1 GCA_947303105.1 uncultured Caryophanales bacterium
TCGCCTTCCTCCACCGTCGAAACGGAAAGAATATCGGTGAAAGTCCAACGAATCGTTCCTGGAACGAAGTCGCAGAAGAGGTTGCCAGTATCGATAACAAGCTGGGGGATCGAGGGGCTTGTGGTGAAGTCGATTGTCCGATCATCGGTATCGAAATGATTGAAATGCATGACCGAAGTCATGTCCGATGGCAGATAACCATCCGGATTGAGGAGAGAATCATCGAAGGTGTCCGCATCAAAGACCGGGGATCCCGGTTTCAGGTCGCGTTTTTTCGCGATGCGCGTTATGCGCTCCATGACCTCACTCATCGACAAAGTCGATTCTTCGCGAAGTTCGCCGTTCTCGGCCGATTTGCGGAAACCGAGGAAAGCGAGCAACGCGTAACGTAGCGCGGACCACTCGTCCGCTTCCACGCCGATGGCATACTCGTAGCACCGGCTCAGGCGGGCACACAATTCACCGAATACATTCGGTTCTTGACCAGCTGAATTGGTGAAACGGTCATAAGACGGACCCCAGATACGAATCAGGGATTGAAAAGCGAAATCGGGATTCTTTGCGATGAATTCGGTCCCATTTGCGTAGCAATCGGCAAAATACAAAGCCGCCATGCCGGAGCCGAGGGCCATGCCTTTCGCAAAGCACTCGTAAGCGCGTGTGGCGTCGGGCTTGCGCAAGGCGCCTGACTGCAGGATACACCCAACGCGAGCGTATGCATCCCCACTCGCAGCGAGCGAAGGATGGCAATAGTAAGACATCGCCAGCTGAGGATCGGGAGTCGTCTCTTCGTTGCCAAATTCGTATAAATGTCCAAGCTCATAGTTGGCTTCAGGCATCCCGGAGTTCGCGGCGATCGTCAAATACTTGACGAACAAAGAGGCGTTCTGTTTGTTCTTGGTGATCTTGCCCGAAAGGAAACGTTGGCAATAAAGCCAAGCGGCCTCGGGGTGATGCTCCATATAATTTTCTCCGTAGTAACGGAGATTCAATTGTTTGAGAGTATCGTGATCGATGCGCCCTTCGTGGCGGTCGCCGATAACGGCGTCCATCCCGCAGATCGGGCAGATCGCCGTGACGCCATCGTCTTCGGTAATCCAGTCTTGGACATCGCGGGCGCTATAGGTCTGACGGCAGAAAAAACAGGAACACACATCGCTATTCAAAATCTCGGTGTCGTTCTTCGCGGCACGGTCGTGGAGTTCCTTTAATTTTTGCTCGTCTACGTTAGACATAGAGATAAGTATTAAATACTTATCGCATTTAGTCAAGTGATAGACCGCGTTTCATGATCGATAAAACTTTATCGAAGTCGGTGCTGAGGGGGTATTTTCCGAGGTCTTTTTCTTTGATCCAGAAGACCTTTCCTTCCTTCGATGGATGCAGTTCACCAGAGAAGGTTTTAGTGCGGAATAACAGCGACATGTACCGAATCTTCGCATTTGGGACGTTCCATTCGAAATAGCCGCAGGGCTCTAAATCGCGGATCTCCAAACCGGTCTCTTCCCGGATTTCGCGGACCGCGCTTTCCTCGGTTGTTTCATTGTCTTCGATATGTCCGCCAGGAAAATTAATTCCGGGCCAATCATTCTTCTCTCGCATCTGGACCAGGAAAGATCCGTCCTCGCGATAGACCATCACCATGTTCGTCAAATCGATTTCGCTGATTCTTGCCATAGAAAAACTATAACTTTTTAAGCGCCTTTAAACTAGGTAGACTTGAAGCGTGGATAAAACGATTGAACAACTGATTGCCGCGCTGGACGAAAACCAATACCAAGCCGACATCCTGAACGAGTATTTCGCTGGGAGGTCTTCTCAGTCGGATCGCGGATTTATGGATGTCTGGTCCAAGACCCATTCTTTGAAGGACGCTTTGAATGGATTGGGCTGCGACGATGAGATGACTGACGTTTTGCTTAAACAAGGCATTTCACCGATTTCTGTATCGATTGTCACGGAAAATCCCTTTTGGAAAGCAGTGCCCAAAAACGAGAAGCGAATCGGGAAATGGCTCTTCGGAAAACGCCGTTATCAAGCTGGCGAACTATTCCTTTGCGATGAGACAACCTGTGACGAGAATGGAATAGAGAGAAACCCTTTGGGTTTCTTTGAATCGCCCGTTGAAGTTCCTGTCATCTATCAAAACGGTCGGCCGTGGATGAGTCTGATCCCTCACGAGATCGCAACGATGAAAAACGCGATCGACGCGGCGACCGGTCGAGTTCTGACTTATGGCCTTGGTCTCGGATATTTCGCCGTCATGGCCTCCTTGAAAGATAATGTCCAATCGGTCGATATCGTTGAGCGCGACCGCAACGCCATCGAGTTATTCCAAAAATACATTCGACCCCTCTTCCCCACCGCCAAAAAGATTCGCATCATCCAAATGGATGCCCTCAGGCATTTCTCTGGTCTGCGGGATGGACAATACGACTTCGCTTTTGTCGATGTCTGGCACAACGGCGATGATGGTTGGATGCCCTATGTGAAATTCGTCCAATCCGCAAAGAGACTTGCCAGCCTTCATTTGGAATATTGGATTGAGAGAACCATTCTCGCTTACCTGCGGCGAGCCGCCACGATCGTCTTGGCTGAAGTAGCCGATGGAGCGCAGCCAAACGACTTCTCAGTCGCCGCAAACAACGAAGAAAAATTGATCAATGCCCTCTATGCTGTTTTGCGGGAAAACGGCTTCAAAACCGATCTTTCCGACGAGGTTTTGCGAAAATATAGCGAAATATTGAAGATTTAAAAAACCGCGCCAACCGACGCGGTTTTCTTTTTGTTTAGAGGATGTGGTCCCTTTTGCGGACAAGCTTTGTGGCCCGGGTGAGAATCAGCAAGAACACCAACACAACCGTGGCAACCAGCCAGATGATGGATAGGTAGAAGTTGCCGAATGACCCAACGGTATAACCGCTCTCGCGATAGTATCTGGACAAGTAGATAACGAGAAGGAATGAGAGCACCACCATAACGAGTGAGAAGCAAGACCAGACGCACATATTCGTGGCGCGCTTCGAGATACGGCCGCGACTCCTGCCCATGGAGAAGAAGTCAAAGATGAGTAACAACAGGGCGAAGACCAAGTTGGCCATGGTAAGAATTGCTAGGAGAACGATAACGCGCTGGAGGTCACCACCACCGCCGAGCATGTCATAGAACTTGCACTGGCCGGTGAAGAAATAAACCATGCTGTCAAAACCGCTGATGCTCGCGACAACCTCATTGGTCGATCCGTCACGGAGCAAATAGGCGGGTAAGAAAGCGAACGCCACTTGAAGGGCGAAGAACAAGATGATGATGAACTGAAAGAAGCCGGGGCGCGGTTTCTTGAGCCGTTCAACCGGGTTCTCCACTTGCATACCGGGAATGGTGATTGCCAATCCGCAATGGGGGCAATAGGGCTTCGAAAGATCGTTCAGAACGCCATTGCAGTGCGGGCAATGGGCTTCATAAGACTGCTTTAAAGGGCGTTTGCAGTAAGGGCATTCCCGATACCCCTCAGCAAAAGTTTTATCGCAGTGTTTGCAATATTTCATGAGGTTCCCCTTTATCAAATTAATCTTAGGTAAAACCTAAGTGCGGGTCAAATGAAACTAAGAAAAAGAAAACGTTTTTCTCAATAATAATTAATAAAAATCGCTAATTAAAATTACGTCAATTTTTTTGCTTTCAACCATTCAAGATTCATCAGATGTCTGATACGATCACCAATCATTTATCTGTAATCAAGCCTACGCCGCCAAAGGGAGTCTCCTATCTAGAAAACAATAAACAATTCATAAATATAACAAATGTTTTCTTTCGATATTATCTAATTTTCTATTTCACGCGGTAACATATGCCTGCAAGAAGGTTTATAGTATTATTTGAGAACAGGAAAATATGATTTATTCGTTGTCTGCGACATTCCTTAAACAGATTCGTACTTTACCTTTAGAAGAACGAAAAGAACTCCTTTGGAAAGCGCAAGGAATTTTATCTCATATCGCTGGATATTTAAAAATGAAACACAGCGATATCGACGAATTGCACGCCATTTACAAGCTGGGTAAATCTCACTATGTTTTGGCATTTGATGATTATAATCGTCGGTCATTAGAAGCCTTCTCCAATGAACCTTCTTTCCCCGAAATCAACGCCGAGCATTATGAGGCTTCCTTATTGGAGTTGCTCCATGAAGAAGTGCCGGTCGATCCAGAATGCGCCGAGATCCTTCGCCTCGCTTATTTCCCGAATTGGTTTATTCAACTAATCGGTCGCGCGCCGGCAGACCTTTTGAAGGAGGTTCTAACCGCAACTGAGGTTTCCACTTTCAAAGAGGAGATTCCGGTCCAACCGGAGCCAAAAGAAGAGGCCACTGAGACTAAAAAAGAAGAAATTACCCTCGCAAAGGCAGAAAATCCCCAAATTCGCAAAGGCAAGAATTTCCACAAAAAGCACGATGTTGACGGAGAAAAATTCGAAAAAGAGATCTTGCGACAGCTCGCAAAAGTCTATGAATTAAAGAAACAACGCGCCAAACCGCCCGTTAAGCAGGTTTTAAAACATGTCCGTTTCGCTAAAACCGAGATCATCGTCGAATACGATAATTTCGACCAATGCCTCGACTTATTGCAAAAACGGACTCGTCGCTTCGGATGCCGCAATCAGAATGATGATTGGAAAATCCTTTTGGCGCTTACGGTCCCTGAATCTTTGGAGCGTCTCCTCCTCCGCCATTATCCAAATCACGTCTTGTACACTGATGTGCCCGATAAAGGAAACCCCCGCATCGTCTTCATTGTTAAGAAGCGTAAGACCGCAGCCGCAGAAGATGATGGCTTAAAGAGAGTCCAAGCCAAAGGTGCTGTTTTCAGCCAGGAAATCCCTGAAGGCGCCTATCAAAATATCGATGAGGAAAAGTATGAAGAAAGTATTGAAATTCAGCATCGTGATTCGTCAATAAAATACTTGGATCCCAAATATCAAAAGTCCTCGTATAACGAACAGAAACTCAAAGAAATCGAAACCACGATGGAAGACTTCTTTGATCTCGACGATTGGGATGAAGAAACCGATGATGAACCTGCGCCTTCTCCCGTCGCTGAATTCCTCGTGTTGCCCGAAGAACCGGAAGAGACCCATCCCGCAAAATGGCATTGCTTCTTATGCGGCAAGAAAAAGATCTATTCAGGCGAGCCAGCAGAGACGGTTCAACTTCAATCCGGCAAGATTGTTTACCTTTGCAAGAAACATCGAGGAAAGATGTAATCTTAAGTTAATAACTAATATTTTTATAACCTATTTTTCATTAGTTATGTAACATTTTTCCCAACGATTCTTTTCCCGTTGAAACAAATGATTCCATTCAATAAAATGGTTATATAACAAGGGTTATAAATTATGCCGGCGAAAATCAAATTTGATCGACAGTCCATTATCGAAGCCGCGTTTGAGGTTGTGAAAACCCGCGGGATCGATGCGTTGAACGCCAGGAGCCTCGCCTATGAGTTAGGCAGCTCGACTCAGCCGATTTTTTCGAATTTCTCTTCGATGGACGACATCGTTGAAATCATTTATGACCTGTCGATTGATTCATTTAGAAATTTCGTCAACAAAGGACTATCTGAAACCAATCCTGTCGTCGGCCTTTCATTCGCGATTGCCCAGTTTGCCACAACCGCCCCATACCTTTACGAAGTCCTTTTTATCCGCGATACTACCGGGTTCTTAAAACCCGACCTCGATCGCTTCGGAACCTTGCTCACCAACTACATCGCAAAGTCCGCCAACCTAGCCAACAAAGTTGCCAATATCGTTTTCTTGGAAAACTGGATCTTCGCCATGGGCATCGCCCAACAAATCCATGCCGGTTTGCTTGAAATGAATGAAAAAGCCCTTAGGGCTTTGATTCAATCTGAGTACGACGGAACCATCGCCGCCATCAAACAAAAAATCGGGAAATCCCGATAGTTTATTTGACCGGACGGGTGAAGAAGTTCCCATACACATGGGAGAGCGGGATAGCCTGCACGAACGCGTGGCTGTCCGTTTTTTGTACGAGACGGATGACTTTCTGAACTTCATAATGGCTGACGACCATTGTGAAGATATATTTGTCTTTTCCAGAAAAGACGCCTTTGCCCTGGATGAAGGTCGCGCCATGCGGGATGACGTCGATCAAAGTCGAACCCAACTCTGGGATTTCGGAAACGATTTCGATTTTGACCTTCTTGTTACGCAAATTGATGCTATCAACCACAAGCATCGACGTGAATAAATAGACGACGGAATAGAATCCGCGGCCAACGATGACCGCCGATTCATCGGCGTCCCAACTGGAAATGGCGCAGGAAAGAAGGACGAAAATCACCAGGTTTATGATGTTGATGAGGAAAGAATATTTCCCAGTCGAAGTGCCTTTGTGGATGCTTACCCAATAAGCGATGACATCGAATCCGCCCGCGCTGATATCGACGCGATACGCCAGCGCGCTGCTGAGACCGATGAAGATACCGCCAAAGAGGGCTCTGGCCAGCAATCCGCCGCCCGATCCAGTCACGATATCGATGATATGCTGCAAGCTTGGAATCGACGCGACCGAGAAGATTTTGATGAACAAAGAGACTTCAATTACGTTAATCAACGTAAAGATCGCGAATTGCTTGCCCACTTTGAACCAGGCAAGAACCATGAGCGGGGCATTGATCGTGAAATAGAGAATAGAGATCGCCAAGTGAGGATCTTTCATGTGCCATCCGCAGACCTCGAAGAGAAGAACCACGGATTGGCTGAAGCCGGAAACGCCGCCGGAAACGATTTTGTCCGAGACGAACTCGCCGATCGAATTCACCGTTTGGATATCGATGAACATGTTGAATCCAAGGGCGAATAATACGGCACTAATGGATGAGACAAAGAAAATACCGGCCCAACCGCCGAACCGTCTGACCCAGATGTGATCGTACAGCCAGTTGTTGAACTTGGTTTTTTTAGCCTTCCACCGATTTTTCAGCGACATACGCGGAAATTATAGCAAGCCGCAAGTCGGTAACAAGCAAGAGTTTTGGGATTGCGCGCGCCAGTTATGAGGGGGCGCACTCCCACACGCGAAGTATTTAATTGTCACCAAAGGTGATTAGTGATAAGATACTTGCGCTCGATTTTTTCGAATGTTCAAATCGGAGGCTCACTGATGATTATTCTCAAAGCAATAGGTAACTTCTTCGTCAAGGTGTGGCGTTGGATCAAAGAAACCGCTTGGATCCAGCCGTTGCTCATCGTTGGCGGTATCTTCGCGATCATCTTCTCAATCCCTTATATCACTGACTGGGTGGGCAGCTGGGGCTATGGCTCCACCGGTGCCTACTTCAACAGCAAACTCAAGAGCTTGGAAGGTGAAAAAGAAGAAGCGGTCAAAGGCAAAGACGGTGACTATGTCACCGAGGCTGACAAGATCGTCTATGACATCTACGAAAACACCAAACTGGCCTACGACGGAAACTACGATCAGATCAACTCTGAGTATGGCGAGAAATTCTTCCTCGTCTTCACCAGTGACGACTGCGATGGCTGCAGCAAGGCCGAAGAAGGCTTCAAGGCCCTCTTCGATACCGACAACTGGGGCAAGCTTCTCATCGCCGAGGACTATGAATCCTTCAAGGATCCGACCAACTTGATCTACACGATCAACGCTTCGGAAGCCTCGACCAATGACGAAGATTACAAAGACACCCAGAACAGCAAAGCCTTCTACCGTTTCCTCGAACGTAACCTCAGCTTCTTCAACATGACCGGTTACTACCTTGAGAACTCCGCTCCGTACAAGATCAATCGTTCGGTTGGCGAAACCAACTACAACCATTATTCGACCCCGGACTTCGAAGACTTCGTGACCCCGACCATCCTCTTGGTCGACTACACCGAGGCCGCCAAAGCGCAGAACCGCGCCGGCGTGTCCGAAGTGATCTTCGGCGTCACGGAACTCGACAAAGCTCGCTTGCTCCTTCAAATGTGGGATCACACCACGAGCCGCACCGACAATCCGTTCTCGGCTAACTACGTCGCTTAAGAAAAATGAAAACCGCCATCTCGGCGGTTTTTCTTTTACTGCAATTCGGCTTTGATGAGTTTTGTTTTCCCGTAGCGATGTTCTTTGGCGAAGCGGAGCCGCTCATCATGCACTGGGCAATCACCCTCATATTCATAGACGATGACCGCGCCTGGGGCGAGCAGATTCCGCTCGATGAGGAGGTTCGTGGCATCGACGTAGAGACCCGTTTCCTTATAAGGCGGATCGATGAAGACGATGTCGAAGGGAATGGTCGCCTGACTTAGATATTCCAGGGCATCTCCCTGAAATACCGACGAACGATCCGCGATTTGGAGCGTTTTTATGTTTTTGAGGATCGCTTTCGCACAATCAGGACTCTTTTCGGCGAAGACGGAGAAAGCCGCCCCGCGGGAAAGTAACTCGATGCCGACCGCGCCAGAACCGGCGAAAAGATCCAAGCAACGGGCGCCGCTCGCCTTGGCTAAAGTCATGCTGGCGACCGCTTCGCGGACCATGCTCTTGGTCGGGACCAATAAAGAGTCTGGGGTCTCGATATTGCGGGAACGGAATTCCCCTCCGGAAATCTTGATCATAAAATCTCCTTCGAAATCACTTTGCGGCGATAAGGGCCGAATAAGATATCGTCGATCTCGGCATAGAGATCGCGGACAGCGATGTAACTCTCCGTATACTCTTTGGCGAGCGGATTGGTGTCTAATGCCAGCTTGGCTTCGTAGAGTTCCTTTTTCCGCTTCTCAATCAGCTCTTGATCGTTCGTCGCAAGGGCTTCCGAATAGAGGCGTTCGGCCTCATCCATCGCCCGCGACAAGGCAATGACTCCCTCATCCTCCGTCAGCCGTTTCTCCAAATCGCGCATGCGCAAAACGCGCGCGTCTTCCTTTAATAATCTCGCATATTCGTAGAGGGCTTCGCGGAGGCGGTCATTCATACAATCGAATTGTAAGCGAAACGGCGTTCTTATGCTATAATGGCGTTTGCTATGTTACGAATCGTCAAAGACACATCCGCATCCCTCAGAGCCCGTAGCAAACCGGTCGATCTTCCCGTCTCTCAGGAAGACCTCGACACCATCTATGGGATGCTTCAATATCTCAAAGACAGCCAGGATCCCGCATTCTTAGAAGCCCATCCGAAAGTCCGCACCGGCGTCGGTTTGGCCGCGCCCCAGATCGGGGTCAACAAACGGATGCTCGTCGTCTACTATGTAGACGGAGAGGAAGAGATCTGCCACATGCTCATCAATCCGCAGATCATCGTCAACTCGGTCCGTAAATGTTATCTCAACGGCGGCGAAGGCTGCCTTTCCGTCGATGCGGAACACCCCGGCTACGTCCTCCGCGATTATAAGATCACCGTCAAGGCAATCGAGGCCCGCACCAAAGAGGAAATCATCTTCAAAGCGGTCGGCTATGAAGCCATTGTCCTCCAACATGAAATCGACCATCTGAACGGCATTCTTTTCTATGACCGCATCGACAAAAAAGACCCGTTCAAAGTCCCGGCCGGTTCCGTCGAAATCTGATTCAATCTTCCGATACCATCGATGATAACGCTTTCAGTTTCCCTTAGGGAATTTTCTTGTTATAGTAATAGCAACGAAGCCGTTTTACATATAAAGAGGCTCTTTTTCGGGGGTTTAAACTATGGCCAGATTATCACGGCCGATCAGCATCTTCGCTTTAGGCGGGCTTGGCGAGGTCGGCAAAAACACGTATTGCTTTGAAGCGGACCGCTCCATCATTTTGATCGATGCCGGCGTCCGTTTTCCGGAAGCCAACCTCCCCGGCGTCTCTTATGTCATCCCCGAATACACCTACCTCAAAAACAACCGTTCGAAAGTAAAAGCCCTCTTTATCACCCACGGCCACGAAGACCATATCGGCGGCATTCCCTTCTTGGTCCGCAGCCTTTTCATCCCCGTCATCTATGCCCCGCGTCTCGCCGCGGCTTTGATCCGCCACAAACTGGAAGACGCCAAGATCAAAGAACCGGTCCATGTCATCGAATATGATGCCGACACCGTCGTTCCGATCGGCGATGATTTCACCGTTTCCTTCTTCCGGGTCACCCACTCGATCCCGGATGCCTACGGCATCTGCATCGATACGAAGGAAGGTCGCATCGTCGACACCGGCGACTATAAGATCGATTTGACCCCGGTTGGACCGAACTTCGAATTAAGCAAACTCGCCAGACTTGGCGCCGAAGGAGTCGACCTTCTCATGAGCGATTCCACCAACGCCGAACTTGAAGGATATACTCCGAGCGAAACCGCCGTCCGCCGTGACGTCGAAGAGATTTTCGACAAGGCCCCTGGCCGCGTCATCGTCTCGACCTTCTCCAGCAATATCAACCGTATTCAGCAGGTTGTCGAAGTCGCTGTCGAGCATGACCGTAAAATCTGCATTTTGGGCCGTTCGATGGTCAATGTCGTCGGCATCGCCCGCGATTATGGCTATATCAAAATCCCCGATGCCAACTTGATTTCCGAAGAAATGGTCCGCACATACAGAGCCGGTGAGATCTGTCTTCTTTGCACCGGCAGCCAAGGTGAGGAAATGGCAGCTTTGTCGCGCATCGCCAACGGCACACATAAAAACATTCGTATCCTTCCGGGCGACACAATCATTTTCTCTTCGAACCCGATTCCCGGCAACGGCGCCTTGGTCGATCGTTTAATCAATAACCTCGTCAAACAGGGGGCCGATGTGAAACAGAATGGTTTGTCCTTCTCCCTTCATAGCTCCGGTCACCCGTCCCGCCAGGAACTCCGCTTGATGCTCAAACTCGCCAAACCGCATTACTTTATGCCCGCCCACGGCGAATATCGCATGCTCAAGATGCATGGCGAACTTGCCGAGCAAGTTGGCGTTCCCAAAGAGAACATCTTCATCTGCGAGAATGGCGACATGCTTACCTTATTCGATCATAAAGTCTCGCGTGGCGGACACGTCCCCGCCGATGACATCTATATTTCTGGTTATGACCTCGATGGCGCGTCCCAATCTTCGATCACCGAACGCGATAGTTTAAAGAACGAAGGGGTCGTGATCATCATGACCACCATCGATACCCGTACCGGTCGCATCATCGCCCCGCCGGTCTTCTACGCCCGCGGCTTTGCCACAGGCGGCGACACCCATATCGCCCGCCATGCCCAGATGGAAGCCGAAAGTGCCCTCCGCCGTTCCCTTTCCGAGCATCAAGCTTTCGGCGAAATCAAGACGGCGATCCGCAATGCGGTTGCCAAATACCTGTTCCGCAAGACGGAAAGAACCCCGGTCGTCATCCCGATGGTTCTCAATGAGGCAGGACGCCGCTAATGTTCATCCTCGCATCCCAATCGCCGAGAAGGCAGCAACTCTTGAAGGAGATCGTCCCGGATTTTTCCGTCGTCGTCTCCGAGGTCGATGAAGAGAAAATCATCCCGAGCACGGATCCTTTCCGCCTACCAATCGAGGAAAGTATCCTCAAGGCAAAGGCAGTTGCCAAGGACCATCCCGATGATGAAATCCTCGCCTGCGACACGGTCGTTTTGCTTGATGGCCACCCGCTTGGAAAACCGAAAAACCGGGCAGAAGCCATTCAAATGCTCAGAAATCAGTCTGGAAAGGAACAACTCGTCATCTCTGGATATACCCACATTTTCCGCGGGAAAATCCACACGGGATATGATGTTACCACGGTTTATTTCAACGAATTAAGCGACGAACTCATCGAACGCTACATCGATGAATGCCAACCGTTCGACAAAGCAGGCGCTTATGGCATCCAGGATGAATACGGGCTCATAAAGAAAATCGAGGGCAGCTATTCCAACGTGATGGGGTTGCCACTCGAGAAACTCAAAGAGGATTTGTCACGCTTCCGGGAAGAGGGAAGCATAGACCGCTGATGCGCCGCCTTTGACGACGAGGGTCAATTTATCTTCGCTTTGGATAAAGCCGGTCACCCCGGCTTTTTTTAATGCCTCGCGATCGATGATGCCATAGTCCTTGCAAGTTAGAACGATGCGCGATCCTTGGCAGGACTTCGTCAGCACATTGTCCGGTCCGCCGAGGGCGTCCATGCAACCGCCGACGTCCACCGCGACTTTCTTTTTCTTCGGGTGGGTGATGAAATAAGCAACCACGGCGCCGATCGCGGCTCCGCCTAACGCACAAACGAGGATGATCCACCAATATTCGGACCAGAAACCATCAAAAACAACAAAACGATAATTCATATCGTTATAATAGCACATGGAGGGATAAATATGAGCAATGCGATTGAAATTGAAGCCAAGGCTTTGGTTCGCCCGGAAGACTACAAAAAACTCCTGAAACGCTTCGGCGGATACCGGAAATACAAACAGACCAATTACTATCTCGACAATGACAAATCCGAGATGCGCAAAGAAGGTCTCGGCCTCCGCATCCGCGAACGGAATGGCGAGTACGAAATGACCTTGAAGACCCCTTTGAGCCAAGGGCTCCTCGAAAAGAACGAACATATCAAAGTCGACCAATTCGAGGACTTCGCCGGCAAGGGCATCTTCCCGGAGAACGATCTCAAACGGTTCCTGACGATGATGGATATCGATGTTTCCTCGCTCCGCATCAAAGGCGCCCTCACAACCGAAAGAATCGACGTTCCGTATAAGGGCGGCAAACTTTCCATCGACAAAAATGAGTACAGCGACATCGTGGATTACGAAGTCGAACTCGAATACAACAACGAGAAAGACGCCGAGGACTTGCTCCGCGAACTCTTCGAAGAAGAGAATATCCCATTCTCCCTCAATAAGAAAACGAAGGTCGCCAGGGCCTTAAGCGCTCACTAAGATTTATTGATTGACGGGCTGATCGCTGATCGGCTCGTTTTTTGATCCGCAAGAAGAATATAAGGGGCAATCCGTCGCCGAGCAGGCGATGGCAGCGAGTCGTCTCGCCCTCGGGATGAACGTCCGGATTTCCTCGGAGTTGTATCCAACCTGGATGCGATGGTCATCGACGATGATCGGCCGCCGCAGAACGGAGGGATTGCTCAGGATGAAATTAATGAGTTCGCTGAGTTTCATCGAGTCGAAATCGATGTTGTTTTCCATGACGATTTTGCTGCGCGGGGAGATGATGTCGTCGGTGCCGTTCTCGCTCTTGACGATGATCTCAAAAACCTCACTATAGGTCAGTTTGTTCGAAAAGATGTCCTTGCTGGTGAAGGGGATTTCCTGCTCTTTGAACCACTGGATCACTTTCCGGCAGCTGCTGCAACTCGGCGAATAATAAATTTTGATCACGGGGTAATTGTAGCACCCTACGCGCTCCGCGTGGACAAAAATGCCACCGACAATTTATAATCCCTACTATGAAACGCCATCTTGTCGTTCTGGATATCGATGGAACCTTGCTTCGCGGACGGAGAACGCTTTCCCAATACGCGGCCAAAACCCTCCATCGCCTTCAGGAAGAAGGACACATCATCGTCTTGGCTTCGGGTCGTCCGATCCGGGCGATGATGCCGTTCTATAAACAAGCTGGCCTCCGTTCCCCGATCATCAGTTACAACGGCTTATTGGTATCCAATCCCTTCGACGATTCCTTCATCCCCTATCGCCGGGCTTTCGAGCGCGAAGTGATTGAATCGATACGACAAGAGGCGAAGCCTCTTTTGTCCGCCTTCATGGCCGAAAGCGAGACCTGCATCTACGCCGATAAGAAAGATTTCGGATTGGCCCGTTATTTCCCTTATCACGGGATCGACGCCGTCATCGGCGACAAAGAGGTCAAAGAAGACACCTACACTTGTTTGTTCCGCTGCGGCCGTTCGAAGGTGAGCGAACTGAAGGCCATCGTCGAGAGCCATAAGGGGTATTGCTACCGCCACTGGACCTCGGCCGAATACAGCGAAATCTGTTTCCCCGATGCCGATAAAGGCGCGGCCTTGCTCTACCTGATGAAGGCGCTTTGTATCGAAAAAGAGGATGTCATCGCCATCGGTGACAGCGACAACGACCTCGCGATGCTCGAAGCGGCCGGACAGGCTTTCGTCGTCAAAGACTGCAAAGCAAAACGGCTCCTTTCCTTATTCCCCTCAACCGAGCGGAAAGGGGAGGATGGAGCCGTTAGGATGCTAGAGAAATTGCTTAGCGATTAGTCGTTTCGAGCATGGATGCGGACCGAACCGCCGAACTGCTTGGAAATGCCATTCGCATAACGGATCGCTTCCGCCTGAGTGCGGAAGTTTTCAGTTGAGCCGTCGATGCCGGACTTAACCTGCCATTCGCCGTTTTCAAGACGGATGACATGGGTCACTTTGGAGGAGGGGCTATAGAAGCCTTTGAGGATGCGAACCTGTTTCGGCTGCGCCGCGGCAACGGATTCTTGTTCTTCTACGACGGGCTCAGCCGGAGTTTCTTCAATCTCAGCCACGGCACCCGGACGCAAAGCGCGGATGTTGTGGAAGACGAGGAAGAGAATGCCGAAGATGAGGACGGAGCCCACCGGGATGGCAAGGATGATAAGAAGTTCCGAAATATAGCCACCACCCCAAGCCGCGAAATCAAGCGGCGGGAAGTAAACGAGCGGAGCGAAGGACGAATCGTCGATGATGGCGAAAGCTTCAAGAACAACGACCACGATGCAATAGACGGCCGGAATAACAAAGCTCAACGGGTAGCAGCGATAACGGATCCGGCGACCTTTTTCGAAGAAGATAAGGGACACGAAGCTGAGGAACGGGACGACGACGAGCACATAGAGATACCAACTTTGGAAGAAGCTAAGGGGATCGGCGCCACTCAAGGCAACGTAGAGGATCCAATAGAGCATCACGACGCCGACAAGACCAACCGTTGTAATGTATTTGAATACGGCGGGGAAGCCAGGAACGATCGGGCGTTTTTTGGCCAGGCAAACGATGTCACTGATCATCTTGATCAGCGAGGCGATGGCCACCAAGACGGCGAGGTCAAAGCTCAGCATGGTCGCGTCCGTGAGTAGCTCGGACATACCAATGGCGGGTTCATAGATGCCAAGCACGAGGTTCAGCACGCAGAACACCATGGCGAGGAACGTCAGCGCGTTGAACACCAACGAGGTGATTTTGAGACCTTTCTTCATAAGTCTCCTCCTTTATCTTTCAACACCGAGGCTGTTCAGCAGATCGTCGGTGAGGGACCGCCACTTTTCTTTGATGCCATCGGCAGTCGGTTGGATGGCTTCGACGTAGAATTTGCATTTCGGCTCGGTACCGCTGGGGCGAACCGCGATCCAACTGCCGTCCTCCAGTACGATCTTGATCGCATTGGATTTGGGGAGGGTGATCGCCGTAACCGAACCATCGCTGCCTTTCAGAACTCTTTCCTGATAGTCCTCGAAGCGAGCGACTTTGATGCCTAAGATCTCACTCGGCGGGTTGTTGCGTAGCTCGTCCATGAGCCGGCGCATGTCTTCCGCGCCGCTCGAGCCCTTGAACGCGATGTTCGTCGTCCGGGCGTAATGGTAGCCAAACCGCTTCTGCAACTCGTCGAAAGCGATGTCGAGCGGGATGCCTTTGTGGAAATACCACACAGCCATCTCGCAGTATAGGAGGATTGCCTGGATTCCGTCTTTGTCTCTGACAAACGGATCGATGAGGCAACCATAACTCTCTTCATAACCAAACTCGAAGTGCGGGCCGAATCCGAGGTCTTCATAAAAGCCGATCCGGTCGCCGATGAATTTGAATCCGGTGAGGAATGTCTCATATTTGAGCCCGTAATACCGCGCGATTTTGCGGCCGAGGTCCGAGCTCACGATCGTGTCATACATGACGCCTTCTGGCGCGAGGATGCCAAGGCGTTTTCTCTCAGAGAAAATATAGTCCATGAGCAGGGCCGCGCTTTCATTGCCCGTGAACAGGCGATAATCGCCCGAGCTCGATTTGTAGGCAATCCCGCAACGGTCGCCATCCGGGTCGGTCATGACCACGAGTTGGGCGTTAATCTGCTCCGCCAGTTTGAGCGGCTCGATGTAGGATTTTTCCTCTTCGGGGTTCGGCGAAAGGGTGCCGCTGAAGTCGGGATCATGCGAGCACTGCGAGAGAACGGGCGTCACTTCGTATCCGCAATCGCGGAAAACGCGCATCGCATTCTCGTAACTCGTGCCGTGGTTCGGCGTATATACGATGGGGAAACCCTGTTTCCCAAGGTTCGGATTGATTTGGCATTTCTCGACGGCGGCGACATATTCGTCATCGATCTCTGGTCCGAGGACGATGGTCTCGCCCGGGACTTCCGCCTTCGGTTCGACCTGGGCGGCGAGTTCGTCGGGGAGCGCGTCGATTTTGGCGAGCACGCCAGCGATTTTGTCGGGGACCGGCTGGCAGCCTTTCTCGTCATAGATCTTGAAGCCGTTATATTCTTTCGGGTTGTGGCTGGCGGTGATCATGATGCCGCCGCAAGCGCGCATACGGCGCACCGCAAAAGACAATTCGGGGGTGGGACGCAAAGCGTCGAAGATATAAACCTTGATCCCCATTTCGTTGAGGATGTTCGCGCAGAGGAAAGTAAATTCGCGGGACATGTGGCGATTGTCATGCGAGATGCAGACGCCCATAGTCTTCGCTTCGGGATACTTCTCAAGAAGGTACTGTCCGAAACCGATCGTCGCCCGTCCGACGGTGAAAACGTTCATGCAGTTGGTACCGGGGCCGAGGATGCCGCGCATCCCGCCGGTTCCGAACTCGATGTTCTTGAAGAAGGACGCATCCAAAACAGCTGGGCTCATTGCCCGGATCGCGTCTTTGTCAGCGTCGCTAACGGCTGGGGAATCCAGCCAACGACGGACATTGGATTCGACAGTATTTTCCATCAGATTATCCCCACTTAGGATAATCTTACACCATTCGCATTTTTTCGAGAATACTCTTCTTTATAAAAGAAAGGTCTGCGGTGAACTTTTTTCCGCTCAAAGCGGATAGTGGGGTGGGTAATTTTCCGAATTCCAGGGAATAAGCGTGCAAGAATTGGTCCTTCAATCCATAGAGTTCCTTGAGTTTTTTATTGACGGAAAAATCACCATACTTTTGATCGCCGGCAATCGGGTGTCCGATCGCGGAAAGATGGACGCGGATTTGATGGGTTCTGCCAGTGATCAAATCGCACTCAACCAGGGTGAATCCAGGGAGGGATTCCACCGCTCTCCACTCGGTGATCGCCGTCTTGCCGCCCTGGTTCGCGGGGGTGACGGAAACCTTGCCGGATCGGCTATCTTTTTTGAGGGGCATGTCGATGCGGCCGGATCCGGATAATTCGCCGACCACAAGGGCGTAGTATTTCTTTGAAATATTCTCGCGTTTCTTGAATAACTCTTCGAGCACTTTCAACGCGGCATCCCGCTTACCGAAAATGACAAGTCCCGATGTGTTGCGATCGAGGCGATGGGCGGGCGAGGGAACGAAGCTCGGCTGATTGGGGTCGAACTCACCTTTGAGATAGAGATAATCGAGGACGTTTTGGGTCAACGTCTCGCGCGTTTCCTTATCATTCCCGTAGACGAGGACGCCCGCAGGTTTATTGACAATAATCACATTGTCGTCTTCATAGACGATTTCGTAAGGGAATTCCTTCTTTTCTGCCTGGCGCGGCTTGGCAAAATCGGCCAGTTGGGCATCGGTGACATAAACTTGGATTTCGTCGCCGGTATGGACCACCGCGTCCTTATGAACCCAATGCCCATTGATTTTGATGTCCTTTTTGCGGAAGGCTTTGAACAAAAATCCGAGCG
>CAMYXQ010000008.1 GCA_947303105.1 uncultured Caryophanales bacterium
TCGCACCCAGATTATGGGGGTCTTCAATGCCATCCAGCATGACGAGAAAGGGGAATTTCTTGCCCTTGCCGGCGGCGATGAGGTCGGCCAGTGAATAAGAGGCATAGTCTTCCACTTCGGCCGCGTAACCTTGGGTGTTATTCGTTTTGGCTAATTGTTCGATCTGAGCGTCCGATTGATATTTGACGTTCGAAACAGATGATGCGATTTCTTTGGCGAAGCGATCCTCCTTGAGCCGAGCTGCGATGTAAAGAACCTTGACGTGTCCCGCTTCGACAGCGGCCGCCACTGGATTCTTCCCGTAGATTATCGTAGCCATCGTTGGATCCTCCTAAGAATGCCCGAATTTATTTAATGTTTATCGACAGAATCATGTATTTAGCAATCGGGATGATTACCTTTTAAAGGGGTCTTTTCCCAATGTGCCAAATGGGGTTGGTTTGGCAGAATCAGAAGACGCCACGCTCAATGAGTTGCTGGCGGATTTCATCGCTCTTGGCGAAATCCTTGGCCGCCTTGGCGTCGTTATACTCACCATAGAGGCGCTTGTCGTCTTCGCTGAGATGCGGAACCGAAACGCGAATGCCGAGGACATCCACGTCATCAAGAAGGCGGGCGAGGGCTTCTTTGAGTTTCGCCATATCCAAAGGTCTGGTGCGTAGCACCATATTCAAATCTTTGTTGTCTTCATAAAGGGCCGCCAAAGCGTTTGGTGTATTGAGGTCGTCGCGAAGCGCGTCGACCACTTTCGATTCGGCCGGGCGCGGCAAGTTATCGCACGATTCGCCGGCTAATTGCAAAGCAATCGCCGCGGATTTAACCGCCGAGCAAAGCTGGGCGTATTTCTTCTGCGCCTCTTTGATCGTCTCTTCGGAGAAAGAGGCCGGGGCCCGATAATGGGCGGCCAAGATCATCATGCGGAACGGAATGCCGCCGAATTCGTTAACGACGTCTTTCATCAGAATGACGTTGCCAAGAGACTTGGACATCTTCTCGTTATCAACATTGATGAAACCGTTGTGCATCCAATAACGGGCGAGTTTGTGATGATTATGAGCTTTGGCTTGGGCGATTTCGTTCTCGTGATGCGGGAACTTCAAATCGAAGCCACCGCCATGGATATCGATATATCCGCCTTGGTCAGCGAAGATCGAATTGATCATGACGCAGCATTCGGTATGCCATCCAGGGCGGCCGTGTCCCCAAGGGGATTCCCATTTGATGCCTTCGGTCGTTTCTTTCCAAAGAGCGAAGTCAAGCGGGTCAGCCTTCTTATCGTTGATGTCGATGCGGGCGCCGCTTTCGAGTTGTTCGACAGAGTTGCCGGAAAGTTCGCCATAGGCGGGGATTTCCTGAACTTTGAGATAGACATCGCCGCCGACGGCGTACGCGCTGCCGTTCTCAACAAGTTCCTTAACATAGTTAAGGATTTGAGGCATGTAAACGGTTGGCTTCGGGGTTTCGTCCGGCTGCATGGAGCCCACCGCTTCAACCAAAGAACGATATTCTTTGATGACTGACTCGGTAAGGGTCTTCTCATCGATTCCCAGTTCCTTCGCGCGGTTGATGATTTTGTCATCGACGTCGGTGTAATTCGATACAAACTTCACCGAATAGCCGAGGCGCAAGAAAAGACGACGGAGAACGTCAAAGACGATAACCGGGCGGAAATTGCCGATATGAGGATCGTTATAGACGGTTGGGCCGCAACAATAAATCGAAACCTTTCCTTCGCGGAGCGGTTTGAATTCTTCGAGTTGATTGCCGAGGGACTTGAATAAGACTACTTTTTCCATAGGGAAAGTCTACCACAGTTCAAAATATAAGATAGAAAAAACCATGGCGAGCCATGGTCTTTCTTTTTATTTGTCGATTAGATGACGGCTTTGCCTTCGCTCTTGAGATAGCCTTTGATTTTGCTTTCGACAAGGGCGGTGATGGCTTCGAGACCCGGGGTGAAGAGGGTGCGAAGTTCATAGGCTTCCGGATGTTCGGCTTCGACTTTGCGGAGCTGACCGGTGAAGGCGACGCGGAGGTCGGTGCCGACGTTGATCTTGCCGACGCCTCTCTTGCAGGCTTCTTCGAGCATCGATTCGGGGATGCCGATCGCGGCCGGCATGTTGCCGCCGTATTTGTTGACGAGGGCGAGCGCATCCTGCGGGACGGAGCTGGCGCCGTGGAGGACGAGCGGGAAGCCCGGGAGCTTGGCTTCGATTTCATCGAGGATGTCGAAGCGGAGGGTGGGTTTGGTTCCCGGCTTGAACTTGTAGGCGCCGTGGGCGGTGCCGATGGCGATGGCTAAGCTATCGATGCCGGTGCGCTTGACAAAATCAACGGCTTCGTCCGGATGGGTGAAGCAGCCATACTTGTCATCGACGTTGACATCGTCTTCGATGCCGGCGATCGCGCCGAGTTCGGATTCGACGACGACGCCGCGAGCATGGGCGTATTCGACGACTTCTTTGGTCGCTTTGATGTTCTCTTCATAGGGGAGAGCGGAGGCGTCGATTATGACGCTGGTGAAACCAGCATCAACGGCCTGTTTGCAGATTTCGACGGTTTTGCCGTGGTCGAGGTGAAGGGCGAATTCGGCATTGGGGAATTCCTTGGCCGCGATGTCGCAGAAGGCGCGGATATAGAGCGGGTTCATGAATTTCCAAGCACCGCTGCTCACCATGATGATGACCGGGGCCTTGAGGTTGTCAGCGGCACGAAGGATGGCGCGCATGACGTCGAAGTTGTCGAAATTGAAAGCTCCGATGCCATATTTGCCTTCATGGGCACGGCGGAACATTTCGGTTGTGGTTACTAATGGCATTACAAAATCTCCTTATAGCTACATTGACATTTTACCTAGTAAACCTACCAGAAAACAAGCGGATACAGCCGAGAAATGTCATTGGACTTTAAATGGGTTTTGTTGAATGATTAATACATGTTTTACCAGGCGGAAGGCATCACCAATCTACGCGACTTAGGCGGGATGAAAACCAAAGATGGCCGCGTGATCAAATCGGGTCTTTTGTTCCGTTCGGGACAACCTTCTGCCGAACTGCCAGAGCAAACCGTTTCTTTGCTCCGCGGTTTCCATTTGGATTTGATCGTCGATCTCCGCGATTCGCGAAGCGCCAAAGAACATCCGGACTACGACTTCGGGGATATCCCGTATCTCAATTCACCGATTTTCGAAATCATGGATCCCAATAGCGGTGTCAACCCCATCGACATCAAACGAGTCGAAGACTCCTTAGTTGGAAAAAGATTATCCGTGAGGGAATATCGAGAACTGGTCGCCGAGTTTTTGGAGATGTACCGCCGCATGCCATTCAGCCTGGGGTTCAACCCGGTTTTCGAGGCGATGGATCAGCACAAAACCGTCCTATTCCACTGCCAGGGAGGCAAAGACCGCACCGGCTTAATGAGCTTCTTCATCTTGAGCGCATTCGGAGTCAGCAAGAGAAGAGCGGTCCGCGATTATCTGGATTCCAACAAAGGACGCAAGGCGAGAAATCTTTGGCGTCTTCGCATCATCTGGCGCGAGACCCATCAACCGCACGCTATTCATTTTATGAAGAAGATTCTGGTCACCAACCGGAAAAACATCCGTGTGATGGTCAAAGCCATCAATGAAAAATACGGTTCGATCAATAACTATCTCGAAAAACAATTCGGCATCACCAAAGAACGGATCGCCGATTGGAAAGCATTTTATCTAGAAGCCGCTAAATAGCGTGCAATATTTCTTTCAGTGCGTAAGCGACGCCGCACTCGTCGCAGGTTTTCGTGATGATTTCCGCCACCGCTTTGCAGTCATCGGTCGCGTTTCCCATGGCGATGCCATGGAAGTTCTTGATCATCGTCATGTCATTGCCGCTGTCGCCAAAACAATAAACATTCTCGGCGGGGATATCCAAGCGTTTGCGTAAGTCATCCGCTCGCGAAGCTTTGTCGATACCTTTGAAAACGACTTCGAGGAACATTGGGTCGCTGCGGGTAATCATATAATGATTCTTTTCGGATTCAGTGATATCTAACGAAGATGAAATGGACGGGTCCGCGGCAATCAAAACTTTGAACAAATCGCGGTCGAAATCAGTCGGCATTTCATCTGGCAGCCAAACGAAATCGGATGGATTAACATGACAGAGAAGTTCTTCTAGTTCGATGAAATACGAGTCGCGGAACAGGGCTAAACTGCCATTCGAATCATACCCATACACCGCGACTTGTTCCGAAAGAAAGCGATTTTTAAAGTGATACAGATCGGCCAGATGGAGGTGGGAAGCGCTGAGGCAAACACCATCCTGATCATAGGAAACCCCACCATTGGCGCAAATGAGATATTTGTCGCCATTGGCGAGGGTATCGATGTGTTCTTTCACCGAACAGAACGGGCGGCCGCTGGCGAGAGCAATCGCGTCACCACGCTCTAGAAGAGCGTTTATCGCGTTTCTGTCCTCATCGTTGATGTGATTAGATCCTCTCGGAACGAGAGTCTGATCGATATCGAAAACATAGAGTCGGCGAGCGAACAAACCAAGCAGCTCGTCCGGGCGACGGACGACGCGCCAAGCACGTTCGCAAAGCTCGTGGGTGTACTGCCCATATCCCCATGTGCAAAGGACGGAACGGATGCCGGCGTTCTCGGCAATTTCGACATCAGGGAGGCTGTCGCCAATCATGCGGCAATCATCCCGTTCCAAACCATATTTCTCGACAAAATAGTTGATTATGTGCGGATTCGGTTTTACTGGCTCGCCTTCGATCTGACCGTAGATTTCAGTGAATAAGTCGCCGATTTTCTCGCGCACGATGATGTTTGCAAGGGCGTGCGGTTTATTGGTGCACACGAACAAAAGAACGCCTTCGTCTTTTAGACGCCGCAAGACTTCTTTCATCCCGACGAACGGCTCGGTTGTGCGACCTTGATAGTCTTTGTATTTGGGAAGATAAGCCGCTTTCAGTCGGGCAAAACGATCTTCGTTATCAAATTCTTTTAAGGCCCGATGCATGAAAGCGTCCACCCCGTTGCCGATGAATCGGCAACAATCCTCTCTTGTATGATGGAGAGGTACTCCGATTTCTTTTAAAGCGTCATTGACGGCATCGCAAAGATCGCCGATCGTATCCAGCAATGTGCCATCTAAATCAAATATAAGCGCGCGCGTTTTCATGTTAACGAGTACGTTTCTTCGCAACGCGGAATGAGATTGCGGACGTGCGCCCAGCGAAGTCCTCCAGACCGGAGTTCGATGGGGTAACGCCAATCATCAACGCATCTAAGCCAACGAGAATAATGCCGATCCACCCAACCGTATTGACAAAGAAGTAGATAAAAACCGGCAAGAGATAATTCCAAATAACCAGGATGGTATAACGTAGAAGAAGACGTCCTTTGGGACTATCTTCTCTGGTCCGTTTATCCTCGAGTCCGAAGCGGAATACCCATTTGAAGAAAGTGGCGCCATGTGGCAGGATGAGCGGCACCGCGATGAAATAGATCGCAGCAGCGACAACCTGGGCGATGAGGAAGTTGAAATACGTCACGACGGTCCTCTTGTTCCCTGCGTGAATGAACTCCGCGTTTCCATACAGGTAATTGCACGCATCGTCGTAGGGGATGGCCAACCAGATTTTCAGGTCCAAATCAGAGATGCCATCGGTTCTGACATATTGACCTTCACCAACCTTGGTAACCATCTCCGGATGGCTATCAAGATAGGCGTAATACTCGTCTAATTTATGGTTTTCGAGCGGATATTCGCAGTTGGAATAGTAATAAACAATCGCTTCGTGATAGTTGCCAAGAGCATCTTTTGTTTCGTCGTAGCGCTCGGTAATGGTGTAGTAGAACTGCCCTTCATGGACGAATAAGTGCGATTCATCCATGCGGAGCATCATAAATTCACGGGCGGCGTTATAGCCCATCGGGCCATAGAAAATCGCTTTGCAGCCGTAGAAAAGACCGATCATCATCGCGGCGTAAACAAGCATGTCCAAAAACGCGGCGCCAAGTCTCGTGATGAGATGAGGCCGATGCCGTTGCCGCTCAGGATCGTCCATAAATTCGGATTCGCTCAGATCCTGATCCGTATGTTCCATCGGGGGTCTTTTCTTTTTCGACATGCGGCGATTATACCATAATCCGCCCCTCGGCGTTAGTCGCAACTAGCCTAATATCCATTGATGATTTCCGCACATAAGCCGCGCTTTTGCGGAATGGGCGCCAAACAGCGCGCACACATAAAAGACTTTTCTTTTTTTCGCGGCACTCCCATAATAGAGGCATACCAATTCACAAAAAGGAGAAATTATTGTGAAGAAAAAATTCAGTGTACTCGCAGTCGCTTTGCTCTCCATGGCTTTAGCGTCCTGCGGAGGCAGCCCGACCGATGAGTCCGAAGAGTCCGAAGAGCTCACCGGAACCGCGCTCGCCGTCA
This sequence comes from uncultured Caryophanales bacterium, assembly GCA_947303105.1. Classification (GTDB taxonomy): domain Bacteria; phylum Bacillota_I; class Bacilli_A; order RFN20; family CAG-826; genus UBA4951. The sequence continues at coordinate 6,441 of CAMYXQ010000008.1, forward strand.
GTCTTGCTAGCAAGATGACAAAAGAAGAACTCGCGGAAGCTTCCAAAGCGGAATTCGAAGCGAATCCGACCGGCAAGTTCAAAGTCGTCGGCCTCACTTCCGTCTTGAAGTCCATCGCGAAGACCGTTGCTAAGGATTATGAATGGATCCGTTACGGCACCCACAAGGAACCGGATCCCAAGGATCCCAGCAAGGAAATCGAAGTTGAAGATGCAGACTCCAACGTCACCGTCAACAACAGCTACAAGGACTATGCCCTTCTCGAAGCGTTGAACGTCGCCGAAAACACCTACTTCGCCGACTACGCGCTCGTTCAGGACGTCCGTTACTTCTCCTCTCACATGGAAGACGGTATCACCCACAACTTTGTCCCGTCTGACTGGAGAGCCATCGGTTTGCAGGAAGAAGACACCCTCCCGTTGAAGGGCGTCCACTTCAACAAACTCTTCTGGACCAACACCAACTTCGAAAAGGTGACTCACAAGAAGCTCTACAACATCTGGCAGGTCGCCGGCACCGACGCCGATGCGGACCACCTCAGCAAGGTCTCCTTCCAGGATGCGACCACCGAACAGATCAATATGTCGTTCCTCGTGACCGCCTACTCCCCGAAAGAGCAGAAGAGAATCGAAGACGCCTATGAAGCCTATTACGGCAGAAAATGGGCGGCCAGCGGCGACTACAAGAGCGCCGGTGAACAATGGGTTGATGAATTCATCAAGAACATCTCCAGATGGCACAGCTCTGATGGTACCGCGATGAAACAGACCCAGCTCGAATCCGACTGGAACGAAGGCTACGTCTACTATGGCGCGTTCGCCAAGATGAAAGACGCGGTCAAGAACTACTACAAGGTCGACCTCAATGGTGACGGAACCAAAGACGATGACGAGACCTACACCGTCGAATGCGATGGCGTCAATTACGAGTACAGCAACGCCAATAACAGTGGCAAAGGCACCCGTGCCATGGACACCGTTAAGTGGGACTGGAATATCGCTGGCTTCAATGGGTACATGTACTGCATGGATTCCCAGATCATCAACAAGGCTGAATTCCCGTACACCGCCTGCTTGTTCGCTCGCGTCATGCTCGAAGAAGAAGCCTACACCACCGCTATCTACAACTCCTCGAACCCCGATGCCGCAGGCAACGCCGCCAACCAGTATGGTTACTACTATCCTGGCACCGCTTCTAGCGACTTCCGTTATGCCAAGGGCGACTGGACCAAAGAAGTCCACATCCGGAAAGAGTTGAACGAAGATTATGACTACCTCAAAGACGTCAGCCCGATCCTCGTCAACAAGATCCAGACTTTGATCGCCACGGTTAAAGCCTAATCAAACGCATTAGTTCGAAAGAATTAGCAGTCTAAATTAAGTCGCGGGCGGGGTTCTCTTCCCGCCCGCGATTCACGTTAAGGAGACAAAAATGGATAATTCTGCGGCTGTACAGCAAAACAAATTTTCCAAAAATGTCAAAAAAGCCCTTAATAACGTCGGTCATTTTTTCAAGAGCCCTTCGAACATCATCATCGTGGTGTTCGGAATCATCCTCTCGTTGTTGATTCTTTATCCCTTGGCCATGATGGTCATCAAGACATTCCAGTTCCAAACTGGCATCGAGGCGAGGGCGATCAACGCCGTATTTGAAACGAGTTATAAGAGGGGCGATTGGTCGTTCTATCAATGGCCATATTTGCTTTTTAACCCCCATCCTGATCTGGCGGAGTTCTCCAAAGCGATGTTCTGGGTCCCTCTTGGACGTTCCATTCTCATGTCTTTGGTCGCCTGCGTCATCGCCATTGTCGGCGGCGGCGCTTTGGCCTTCCTTATCACGAGAACGAATATGCCCTTCAAGGGATTCATCTCCGCCGTCTTCGTCTTCCCGTACATCATGCCGTCTTGGTCGATGGCTATGTTCTGGGTCAACTTCTTTAAGAACACCGGTGTCACCGCCGCTCCTGGCGTTGGCATGTTGGAAGCGATGTTCGGCATTCAAACCCCACAAGCATTGGTCTATGGCTTCTGGCCAACCGCCATCGTTATGGGTTTGCACTATGCCCCATTCGCTTATATTTTGATCGGTGGCATTCTGCGCAACATGGACGCCAACCTCGAAGAGGCGGCGACCATTCTAAAGGCCAGCCGGGCCAAGATCCTTGCCCGCATCACGCTTCCGATCGTCGCGCCAGCGATGGTATCTACCGTCTTGTTGGTCTTTGCGAGTTCCATCTCCAGTTATACCGTCCCGTCCTTCTTGGATGCCGATAAGAGCGCCCGACTCATCTCCATTACGATGAGAGGCTTCTTCACGGCCGGTCAAACAGGTTTGGGTTATATCGTCGCGACCGTATTGATGGTCATGTCCATCTTGATTTTGACCCTCAACAACTGGTTCACGCGTTCTCGCAAGAACTTCACCACTGTTTCCGGCAAGTCCGGACAGGCCACGAAGATCAATCTCGGCAAAGCCGGCAAATGGATCGCCGCGGTCATCGTCGTCATCATCGTCGCCTTCTTCGCCATCTTCCCGATGGTTACCTTCGTCTTGGAATCTCTGGAAGAAACGGCCGGCGACATCACTTCCGTTACCCTCAAATATTGGACGGGCAAAGAGGTCATGGATGACCCCTATATCACCACCCGTATGTCGGGCAATGGCATCTTGATCAACAAAGACATCATGGGCGCCTTCGGACGTTCCGTCTTAACCGCGGGTCTCGTCGCCTTTATCGTCGGCACCGTCGGCGTCTTGATCGGCTATGCCGTTTCCCACAACAGAAGGAGCCGCATCGCAAGCTACCTGAGCAGTCTGGCCTTCTTGCCTTACCTCATTCCGTCCTTGTGCTTCAGCGCGGTATATATGGCGGTCATGAAACAACCGGCCCTATCCTTCTTAGACATCACGACCACCGGCACGCAAATCTCGGCGATCGCGATGTGCGTCATCATGGGTTCGGTCAAATTCTTGCCGTTCGCATCCAGAAGCGGCACCAACGCGATGCTTCAGCTCTCCGGCGAAATCGAAGAAGCCGCCATTATTAATGGCGCCTCTTGGCCGAAGCGTATGTTACGCATCATCTTCCCGATTCAGAAAGCCAGCTTCATTTCTGGCTACTTGCTCCCGTTCATCTCCTGTATGCGTGAGTTCACCTTGTTCACTCTCGTCATCACTGAGAAAACGCTTGCCACCAGCATCTTGGAGTACTTGAACCGTAATGGCGCCAGCCAAGTCGCCAACGGCATCAACCTTATGATCGTCTTATTCGTCGTCATCGTTAACCTCGTTATCAACAAGGTTACCGGCGCGTCCATCGACAAAGGTATCGGAGGATAATCACATGCCAAAAATCGTATTAGAACATGTCACAAAGCGCTGGGGTAACTTCTACGGCGCAAAAGACCTCAACATCGTGCTTGAGGATCGGGAATTCGTCACCCTCCTTGGCCCTTCCGGCTGCGGTAAAACGACGACCCTTCGTATGATCGCGGGTCTAGAAACCCCGACCGAAGGCAAAATCACCATCGGCGACACCGTCGTCTTCGACAGCGAGACCGGCATCAACCTCTCCCCGGCGAAGCGCGACGTCGGCTTCCTCTTCCAGAACTACGCCCTCTGGCCTCATATGACCGTTTATAAGAACATCACATTCGGCCTTGAGAACGTCCGTGTCCCTGGCGAGGATGGCAAGATGCGCCGCTTGACCAAAGCGGAGACCGAAGAACGCGTCAACGAAGTCTGCGATATGCTGAAAATCCAGCAATTCCGCGATCGTTATCCTTCCGAACTCTCCGGCGGCCAGCAGCAGCGCGTTGCGATCGCCCGTACCTTGGCGACCCACCCGAAGGTTCTGTTCATGGACGAACCTCTGTCCAACCTCGACGCCAAACTCCGTGCCGAAATGCGCACCGAGCTAAAACGTATGCATAGAGACATGAACTCGACTTTCGTCTACGTCACGCACGACCAGTTGGAAGCCATGACCTTGGCCACCAACATCTGCTTGATGAACAATGGTTTGGTCCAGCAGTTCGACCCGCCTCTCACCGTTTATAACAAACCGGCGAACCTCTTCGTCGCCGACTTCATCGGCAACCCGACGATGAACTTCATCCCGGGCGTCATCGAAGAAGTCAAAGGCAGCGAAGCCACCGTCAGTTTCTTCGGCATCAAAGCCAAATTCAAAGGTGACCAGGAAATCCCCGAAGGCATCAAAGACATCATCGTCGGCGTTCGTCCGGAATTCCTCCCGATCCACGAAAAAGGCAAACTCAAAGGCCTTGCCTATGGCACCTTGCCCGCCGGCATGGAAACCACCGTTAAGATCAACTTCAACGATGAGATCCTCTCTTCCGTCGTGTTCGGCTCCATCGACTATGCGATCGACTCGGAAATCCGTTTCGACATCGTCGGCGATGGCATCTTGCTCTATGACTATGCCTCGAAGAACGTCCTCGGCAGAGGCACCCTCGAAATCCTTGAAATCGGCGAATATCATCGCGGAAGCGAAGAGCCCTTCAAGATCGAACTCGTCGCCCCGGGCACCAACCCGAACGAAGGCGTTGGCGAACCCGGCAAGGGCAAAAAGAAAAAGGGCTTGAAGAAAGCGAAAAAGGAAAAGGTTGAAGAACCCGCTCCGGTCGCTGAAAAAGCCCCGGTTGAAGAAGAAGAAGCTCCGGCTGAAGAAGTCGAAGAACCTTCCGAAGAACCGAAAGAAGAATAATTCTTCAAACAAAAACCCCGGCTGATCCCGGGGTTTTCTTTATCGCTTGAAGGATAAAGCGATCCCATCTTTCTCTTTGATGGGTTCGGTTTGACCCGCAACAAGGGGTCTTAGGTATTCGCGGAAGGCATCGCTCATGCGCGTGTGATCGCATAAGAACTCAGGTGGGATCGGTTTGACCCCATTGGCGACCTTCTCCGCATCGACGAGAGGATAACTTACTTTGTAAGGATCCCTCGAATCCACGCGGATGGACACCATCTTCCAGGTTTCGCCCGCCAAAGCGGCTTTTACCGCTTCCTTGCCGACTTCGATCGCTTCTTTCTGATCGTTCCCCGCGATGAGGGTCGGGCTGCAACGGGTCGGGATCGATAAGGAGATCCACCGGATATCCAAACCGGTGTCCGCGGATAGTCTTTCCGCGAGCATCGGGCTGACCCCATCCAAGGGGCGATGTCCAAACCCATCATCTTTGGTGGAATTCTTCCTTTCGAAGGGGATTCCCTCGCCCACCATGACGAAGCAGCGTTTCTTTTCTTTGTAGATCTTTTGAATGGCTTCTTTGCATTCCTCATAATCGAAGCCGATTTCGGGGAAATAGAACAAATCGGGGCGGAATGGTTCTTCGAGGAGGTCAGGGACCGCCGCGACCCATCCGGTTTCGCGGCCCATCACCTCAATGAGGACCACTTTGCCTTTGGTATAAGCCATCCCGTCGATAATGATGGATTGGACGGAGTTGATGATTTGCTTGGCTGCGCTGCCAAAGCCGGGGGTGTGGTCAATCTCCACCAAATCGTTATCCATCGTTTTGGGAACCCCGATAACGCGGATGTCGCTTCCCCGCGATTCAGAGAATCGTCCTAAACGATGGCAGGTGTCCATGGAATCATTGCCCCCATTGACGAGGATATAGCCGATATTGCGGGATTCGCAGAAAGCGAGGACGTTGCTCTTATCGCCAGGGCCTAATTTGTGGCGGCTGCTTCCTAAGGCCGCCCCTGGGGTTTGTTTTAGCAATTCGAGTTCTTCCTCAGGAACATCCGTCAAATCGATCAGATCGCCGTTTAGAAGGCCTTCTACGCCGAAATGGGCGCCGTACACTCTATCGATGCGATCTTGGTGCTTTCGGGCCTCTATGACCACGCCATAAAGCGAAGAATTGATGACGGAGGTCGGGCCACCGCTTTGAAGATAGACCAGGGATTTTTTCATGCCACCATTATATACGAGTAAGGTATACTTGCGGAGGAGGCGCTTATGCATCATTTCACCGAATTTGGATTATCCAACACCAAGGAAATGCTGGAACGGGCCGAAAAGGGCCATTATGCCGTCCCGGCTTTCTATCCCATATCGATCGAGCAATTCAATGCGATCGGCGACGTCATCATCGCGACCAAAACCCCGATGATTCTTCTCGCCTCGCCCAATTTATTCCGCCAATTGGAGCCGGCGATGTTATCCCGTCTCGCCCAAGGGCTCGTCGACCGGGTCCGTGAGGCCGGTATTCCCAGCCCGATCGCCCTCCATCTCGACCACGGACACACCTATGAGGAATGCGTCGCGGCGATCGAGAACGGTTTTTCCTCGGTGATGATCGATGGCAGCCTGTTGCCGTTCGAAGAGAACATCGCTCTCGTCAAAAAGGTCGTTGAATATGCCCACCGCCACGACGTCTCCGTCGAAGCGGAGCTCGGCATCCTCTCCGGCGACGAGGAAGATGCCTCGAAAGCGGGCGTCGAAACCCTATATACCGACCCAAATAAAGCCATTGAGTTCATTCGCCGCTCAGGCTGCGATTCACTAGCCATCTCTATCGGCACTCAGCACGGTCTCGTCAAAATGAAACCGAACCCCGATGGCTCGCTCCCCGAACTCCGATATGACATCCTGGACGCCATCGAAAAAGAAATCCCCGGCTTCCCCATCGTCCTCCACGGCTCGAGCAACATCGACCGCCGCTTCGTCGAGATGATCAATGAGCATGGGGGCAAAGTGGCCGAAACGGTCGGCATCCCCGATAAGGAAATCAGCAAGGCGGCCACCCGCGGCGTCGCCAAGGTCAACATCGCCACCGACGGTTGGATCTGCGCCTTGGCCCATACCAGAAGGCTGCTCGATGAGCATCCGGAAGCCATCGATAGCAGGGTGTTCACCTTGAAGACCCGGGCGGAGATGAAGGAGCTATATCTCCACAAAATCGACGTCTTAGGAAGCGCCAACCATTACTGAGAATAAAAAATATCCCGACGAATCGCCGGGATATTTTTAATTATCGTGATTAGTCGACCCAACGGACGAGGGTGACTTGGGCATTGTCGCCTTTGCGGGCGCCAAGCTTATAAACGGTCGTGTAACCGCCGTTGCGGGAGGCATAGCGCGGCGCAATCTCGTTGAAGAGTTTGTTGAGGGCGCTGACGCCTTTCTCATCGGCGATGCCGTTGCGGAGAACGCGGGCGGCCTGACGGCGGGCGGCGACATCTCCTTTTTTGCCCAAAGTGACCATCTTGTCGGCCAAGGAAACGAGATCCTTGGTGACGCCGGAGGTGACTTTGACCTGGCCGTGGACGATGAGCTCGCTCACGACGTTGCGAAGCATGGCCTTGTTCTTCGAAGGGGTATAAGCCGCTTTGAAGCGAACGCCGGTCTTGCCATGCACGTTCTTTCTACCTTGTGCTGCCATAAATTATTCTCCTACGCTGTCGCGGAAGTGGAGCCCGACGGAAGCGAGCTTATCCTTGACTTCTTTGAGCGACTTCTTGCCAAGGTTGCGGACTTTCATCATTTCGCCTTCGCTCTTTTGGGTGAGTTCCATGACGGTGCTGATGCCAGCGCGCTTGAGGCAGTTGTTGCTCCGGACCGAGAGATCGAGTTCTTCGATCATCATGTCCTGATATTTGTTCTCTTCGACTTTGACTTCCTCTTTGATGAGTTTGAAGCGTTCCACCACTTCGTCGAGGCGGATGAACTTCTCGAAGTGAGCGATGAGAAGTTTCGAAGCGAGAGCCAAGGCCTCATCCGGTTTGATGGAACCATTGGTGGTCACTTCGATGGTGAGTTTATCGAATTTGCTGTCGTGGCCGACACGGGTCGGATCGACCGCGTAGGCGACTTTGACGACAGGGGAATAGTTGCTGTCGGTCGGGATGCAGCCGACATTTTCGATCTTGCGCTCTTCCTTGTTCGCCTTGCCGGTGACATAGCCGCGGCCTTGGGCGACGTAGATGGTCATCTTGATGTGGCCATTCTCGTTGAGATGGGCGATCTCGAGTTCCGGGTTGATGACTTTGACGAGAGCCGGGAGTTCGATGTCGCCGGCGGTCAAGGTGCCAGGACCCTGGAAGTCGACTTCTAAGCGTTTGATCACATTCGCATCGTCTTCGACTTTGAGGACGAGGTCCTTCAAGTTGAGGATGATCGCCGTGACATCTTCTTCGATGCCAGGGAGGGAAGAAAATTCGTGGCGGACGCCTTCGATTTCGACCGCGTAGACGCTGGCGCCGGGAAGGGCGCTCAGAAGGACGCGGCGGAGGGCGTTGCCGACGGTGAGGCCGAAGCCTCTTTCGAGGGGTTCGATGACGAACTTGCCATAGTGGGCGGCTTCGTCGTTGTCCTCGACGCGGATATCAAACGGTTGGAAGGGATTGGGAAGTTGAAGTTCTTTGACGTTTTCGTTAGCCATTATATTTTTAAACCTCCTGATAATGAGCTGTCTGAATGTTTGCTATCCAAGGGGATAGTAATGGTTAGCCTCTCGGACGTTTCGGAGGACGGCAGCCATTATGGGGAATCGGGGTGGTGTCGGTGATGGAGAGAACTTGAAGTCCGGCGACACCGAGGGCGCGGATGGCGCTTTCGCGGCCGGGTCCGGGACCCTTGACTTCGACGTCAACCTGGCGGAGGCCTTGATCGAAGGCGCTCTTGCCAGCCGCTTCGCCGGCGAGCTGCGCGACGAACGGAGTGCTCTTTTTCGCGCCGTGGTAGCCGAGGGCACCGGCGCTGGACCAAGCAATAACGTTACCCTGAGGATCGGTGATGGTGATGATGGTGTTATTGAAGGTGCTGTGGATGTGCGCGACGCCACGCGTAAAACTGCGCTTGACTTTCTTCTTGCGGGCGGTCGTTTTCTTCGCTGCTTTAGCCATGAATCATATCCTCCTTTCCTTAGCGGGTCGCCATCTTCTTGTTGGCGATGGTCTTTCTCTTACCCTTGCGGGTACGGGCATTGGTCTTGGTGCGCTGACCGCGGACCGGAAGACCTTTCTTATGACGGATGCCGCGATAGCAGCCGATTTCGGTGAGGCGCTTGATGTTGAGCGCGACTTCACGGCGGAGATCGCCTTCGGTCTTGTGTTTCGCGACTTCGGTGCGGATGGCGGTTAATTGCTCATCGGTCAGGTTCTTGACGCGGATGTCTTCGCTGACTTTCGCGTCGGCTAAAATCTTTTTGGCGGTCGCCGGGCCGATACCATAGATGTAGGTAAGGCTGATGACGACGCGTTTCTCATTGGGTATATCAACCCCACTAATACGTGCCATAGTTTGTTGTGACTCCTTTTAGTGATTAACCTTGTCTCTGCTTGTGCTTCGGATTGGAGCAGATGCACATGACCACGCCGTGGCGGCGGATGATCTTGCACTTATCGCAGATCGGTTTGACAGATGGTCTGACTTTCATAAATGCTACTCCTAGTTTTTGAATCGGAACGTAATACGCCCGCGTGTTAAATCATAGGGTGAGAACTGGACGGTGACCCGATCACCGGGGAGAATGCGGATGTAATGCATCCGGATTTTGCCCGAAACGCAGGCTTGGACCACCGCGCCGTTGGCAAGTTTCACCTTGAAGTTGGCGTTGGGCAGTGTCTCCAACACCGTGGCTTCCATCTCTAAACACTCTTCTTTGGCCAAATTGTTTCTCCTTTCATCGAATCGTGAGGATTTCGTATCCCTCTTTGGTGACTACGAGCGTGTTCTCGTAGTGGGCGCTGATGCGGCCGTCTTTCGTGACGGTCGTCCAGCCATCCCCGAGGGTTCGCAAGGCAGGTTTGCCTTCCATGACCATCGGTTCGATGGCGAGCGTCATCCCGGCTTAGAGGACCGGGCCGGTCCCTGGCTTTCCATAGTTGGGGATCGAGGGATCTTCGTGCATGTCGCGGCCGATGCCGTGCCCCGTGAATTCGCGGGGGACGCTGTAACCATTCTTTTCGACGGTTTGCTGGATGGCGTGTTCGACGTCGCCGAGGGGGGTGCCTTCCTTGATGAGGGCCACCGCGTTCCAGAACGCTTCCTCGGTGACGCGGATGAGGCGATGCGCGTTTTCCTTGCAGATGCCCACCGGATAGGTCCGGCACGCATCGGCGCAGTAACCGTTTTTCCTCACCACGATGTCAATCGAGATGATATCCCCATCGCGCAAGATGCGCTTTGAGGATGGAATCCCGTGAAGCAGGACCTCGTTGATGCTCGCGCAGATCGCGCCGGGATAACCGTAGTAACCGCGTTCGGCGGAAGCTCCGCCCATATCGATCATGATTTTCTCGGCGATATCGTTGAGTTCCTGGGTGCTGACCCCCGGCTTGATGACCTCCGCCATCTTGGCGAAGACCGCGTCGCAGATCAGTCCTGCTTCGCGCATGAGGGCGACCTCACGCGGAGATTTGATGACGATCACTTCGCGCCTCCGAGATGGGCTTTGATCTCCATCTTCAAGGGCTCGAGGCCGATCGTTCCATCGAAGTCGGCAAGTAGGCCCGCTGCCTTGTAGAAGTCAAGGAGCGGAGCGGTGCTCGCGTAGTAGTTCCCGAGGCGGACGGCGAAGCTTTCGGCGTTGTCGTCTTTGCGCTGAATGAGAGCGGCGCCGCAGTAATCGCAGATGCCGTCTTTCTTCGGCTTCATCGAGTTGACGTTGAAGCTCGCGCCGCATTTGGGGCACACTCTCCGCCCGGCGATGCGAGCGATGAGGACCTCATCGGGACAAGAGATGTTTATGACATGCGTCGGTCGGATGCTTTCGCCCATCTTGGCGAGGGCTTCGGACTGCGGGATCGTGCGCGGGAACCCGTCGAGCAGGTAGCCGTTCGCGCAATCGGGCTGCGACAGACGCTCTTCCACCAACCGGCAGGTGAGCTCGTCCGAGACGAGGTCACCGCGGTTGATGATGTCTTTGATTTTGTTTCCAAGCTCCGAACCGGAAGCCATCGCTTCCCGGAACATATCGCCCGTGGAGATGTGGGGCACGCCGTAATCGGCGGCCATCCACTGGGCGTGGGTGCCTTTGCCGGCCCCCGGGGGCCCCATGAGAA
>CAMYXQ010000009.1 GCA_947303105.1 uncultured Caryophanales bacterium
TTTTACATATTAATCGCGATTTTGCGCCGAAAACGAAAAGGGGGGTCGGGTTACGAATTACATGTCTTTTTGATAATAGACTCGACTGAGGACGGATGCTGTGAGAGCACCAAGAGAATCTTACTGCAACCGCTCGTAATGATCAGAACAGGCGATTAGAGCCCTGTTTCCCGAAGGACGTTCAATAGTTGCTCTGCCGAGGCGCAGAGCTTTTCTTTTTCTTCTTCGTTAAGCTGAATCGGCACCAATCCCTCGATGCCGTTCTTACCCACAATGGCGGGCGTGCTTAGGCATAGCCCTTCCACGCCGTAGCAGCCCTTCTGGAGGCTGGAAACGGGTAGAATGGATTTCTCGTCGCGGACGATCGCTTCGCAGATTCTTCGCACCGACATCGCGATCCCGTAATACGTCGCGTTCTTCTTTTCAATGATTTCGTAGGCGCTATTTTTGACATTTTCCGCAAGTCGTTCCATGGCCTTTTGATGATCAAAATGACCACGCATTTCGCAGAAGTCATGGAGAGGGATACCGGATACATTCGCGCTGCTCCAGGCCACCATCTCACTGTCGCCGTGTTCTCCGATGACAAAGGCATGAACGGAACGGCTATCAACATCAAGATGTTGTCCGATAAGATATTTCAATCTGGCGGTATCTAAAACGGTTCCAGAACCGAATACTCTGTTCGCAGGATAACCGCTCAATTTGAGGGCGGCATAGGTCAAAATATCCACCGGATTCGCAACGATGAGAAGGATCGCTTCCTGGTTCACCGCGGCGATTTGGGGGATGATCGAGGAAAAGATATTGACGTTTTTCTTAACAAGGTCGAGACGGGTCTCTCCGGGCTTCTGAGCGGCCCCCGCCGTAACGATGATCAATGCCGCATCGTCTAAGTCCTTATAGTCGCCGGCATAGATTTCCATCGGTTTGGCAAAAGGCAGGCCATGGCCGATATCTAAGGCCTCTCCTTCCGCTTTCGCGTGATTGGCGTCCACCAAAACCATTTCCGAAAAGAGACCGCTTTGCATGATGGCAAACGCCGATGCCGATCCAACGAATCCGCATCCGATGATGGCGACTTTACGATGATTGAGCATAATCTGTTCCTCCAATGACATTATAACAAGACGTTCAAATAATTCTTTTGTAGATGCTTTGAAACTTTTTTGTCAAAAAAGGCTTCAACCTGACTATTCATTGGTAGGAGGACAAAAAATGGACATTCAATCCACCGCCATTGATAGCACAATTATTCCAAAATATAATTACAATGTTGCTAGGAGTTATTGTATGACTATCTTACCATCGGCGGAGATCCGCCAACGCTACAACAATGTTGTGAGAATCTGCCAAGAAACCGGTGAACCGGTCTATCTCACCAAGAACGGTGAGGGAGAGCTTGTCGTCATGGATATCAAAGCTTTCGAACGGATGAAAGAATCTTTGCTCTTGGAAGAAAAGATCCTGGAAAGTTATGCCGATACCGCCGCCGGAGCGCCGATGCATTCCGTCGACGAAGTTTTCGCCGCCATGGAGAAGATCGTCGAAGATGCCAAATAACGTTCCACAGTACAAAGTCATCGCCTCTGAGCGTTTCAGCGGGGATGTTCAAGCGGCCACGAGATTCTTGACAATCGTCTCCACTGACGCTGCTGTCGCATTAGAGAAAAAACTACGCGAAGTCGTTGAATCGCTACAAACGTTCCCTATGAGGTTTGAACGACTTCAAACCAAGGTTTTATCGAAAGAACATCTTTATCGCGCCGTCATTGAAAATCGAGATCTTTTGATCTTTTCCATCACCGGACAAACGGTGACATTACGACGATTCCTTGATGCCAGACAAGGCTTAATGCATCTCTTATAAACGGTACAAAGGCGCCCAAACGGCGCTTTTTGTTTTTAAAAAAGCCCCAAGAAAAGAAAACGCCCCACATCGCTGTGGGGTGTCGCTCGGCTTTCGGGGTTTAACGTCTCACTGAGCTCCAAAGTCGACGGGAGGTCACTATTGGCGGTTTACCGCGCGGGAGGTTCCAATCAACCGCGTCCCAGGGGAGGGATTCGGATCTTACCTTGCCTGAGCGGCTTGACCGCGGCACCTTCAGATCCAAGTTTTTGTTTCTCCGGTTTACCGGCGAGAAGATCTCTTATCTTCCTAGGCCTATTTCGGATCACTCCTAGTAGGTCTCGATCGCGGCGATGAGGTACGTCTTCGTTCGCTCATCTGCTTTGACCACGCCCCGACTTTACGAATTGTAGGGTGGGGCGAGTTCCCTCGGGGACTTGCGTCTCCGATCTCCTCCAGGATAAGTCCGGGAGTCGAGGCATTTCCAGCGGTTTACCGCGCGCCGAGCCTCTTTGGGCACCACACCGGTTATGAATTCCCGGGTGTTCACGGACGGGCCTGACTTCCGAGGAAGACCGACGCGTTCGCAGCCTCGTTTTTGGTTTCACCAGCGAAGAGACCTTCGCTCCATCCTCGCGGATGAGGGTGGATACCCTGCTGCGGATTGACAGTCGAACGGGCGGCTGGGTCCGAGGCGGGAAGGAGAGGTGTTTCGGGTTTACCGCGGCCAGCTCTCCGTGGCCTGGGGTTTTTCTCCCCTCAGGAGGTTGCCCTCCACCCGGTTGTCATTGCTCCGATTCCATCGGAGGGCGGTTGGGGATCCGTCCCGGGCATCGGCTTTCGCCGCAGCCCGTCCCTCGGGGCCTCTCCCTTGCGGAGGGAGGCGAGGAGGCGCCGGTGTTGTTCGATTCCATCGAGCGGATCGGTCGTTCCGCGGGAGGAGGTTTCCCTCGTCCTCTTGGGCGGTTTGCTCGGGGCTAGCCGAGGTCCACCGTCATCCCTGGGTTTTTCCGGTGTACCGGCAGAGGCGGGATTCCTCTGGGTGATTAGCCTTCGCCGGGTTGTTCTCACCGTAGCCGGTGAGGGTTTGTCGGCAGATCATCGTTTTCCAGTGCGCTGGGCGGGGAAGATCGACCCGCGGGGGTCGCCGACGAAGTTCGGCGTGCCCTGCTCCCGGATGTTCTCATTTCAGAGCTGTCCGGAGTGCCCTATTTTCCAGATCCACTGGCCGTCAGGGTAACTCTGGCGGTGGCGTCCCTCGCGTCAGGCGAGGAGCCCTTGCCATCCGCATCCTCCGATTCGGTGAGGAATCGTTTCGGCGGAGGCTCTCCCATGCGCCGGTTCACCGGCAGGCGGAGCGTTCCCGGGAAGCGCCTTATCAAGATCGGGCGTTTCCTACCCATCTCACGATGGAGCAGACCTTTTGGGCGAGGAGCCTGAGGGGCATCTTGCGTTCCCTTCAAGTAAGAATTAATTCTTACTTGTCCCGAGCAGTTAGGCGGCTTCCGAGGAGGTCGCTTTCCCTGTCGGGATGGATAATGATACTCCTAGAGAAACGTCTGTCAAACACTTTTTTGCATTTTTTTTGAAATTTTTTTGTAGATGTCTATAAGACATCTAAATTTTTGAAAAAAGTTGAAATTTTTCGTTTTTTCTACCTTCGCATACAAAAAAAGACCATTTCTGATCTTTCTTTGGCTTAGAGATCGATGTTCTCGAATTTCTTGACCGATATATGCGAGCCTAACCAGGTGATAAAGAGGAACGCCAGCGCGCCTACGCATAAGGTCAGACACTGGGTGATCAAGCCGTCTGTTTCATAGGAACGGAACACCGGAACATAGGCGATGACCACCGTTCCCACCACCGCGATCGCGATATAAGCGAAGATGGCAAGAAGGGGCGGCATGGTCAATCGTTTGAACGGATTCCGGAAATAGAGGGGGAAGAGAATCAGGTTGGCGATGCCTCCCGCCAAGAAGATGAATCCGAATAAACCGATCGTCGGGCTGGTCAAAATATCGAATTGGCTGATTCCCCCGCCCTGGGCCTCGATCATCGGGGCGATGGCAAAGACGCGGATGAGAACGCACAAGGCTCCGACGACCATCGCCAATAGTTCATAGAAAACGGTGAAGGCCACTTTGCCGCGGACGATATCCGCCTTCCGAACAGGGAGCAGCATCGAATACTCGATGTCGTGGTTGGCGAGCCAGCGCGGGAAGACGGTCGCAATCCCGGCGATCGTGTAAATGAATGGGGCCGCCGGCGGGAAAGAGGGGATAAGCATCAAAACGGCCAACGCGGTGAAAACGATGAGTTGGGCGTTGCTGGATAGACGCAGCTCTTTGCGGAACATCTTATTCATCGTGATCACCCCTTTCGAATGCGATCATGATTTCTTCCAAAGTCGCTGGGCGGATCTCCGCGCCTTCAATCGGTTCGGGGCGGCGTGAGCTCGGGCAAACGCCTTCGAAACGACCTAAACGGTCACGAACGAAAATGCAGCTTGAAGCGAGATGCGAACAGGCTTCGCTCGGACCGGAAATATGAACATAACCTTTTTCAAAGGTTTCAACATCAGTGTCGGCGATGATTTTCCCTTTTTGGATATAGACGATATCGTCCGCGCATTTCTCCAAATCGGAGATGACATGGGTGGAGAAAAGGATGGCGACGCCCTGCTCTTTGGCTAGGGTGATAAAGGTATCCAAAAGCTCGTCGCGGCTGACCGGATCGAGGCCGGAAGTCGGCTCATCCAAAATCAGCAATTTGGCCCCATGGCTTAATGCGAGGCATAGACCATATTTGACCTGCATGCCACTGGAAAGGGCGCGGACTTGTTTGTTTTCATCAAGGCCAAAGTCGGATAAGAATCCGCGATAAACGTTCTCGTCCCAATGGTCATAAAATACTTTGGTGGCCTCGGTCACTTGGCGGATTGTCTTGGTTGGATAGCAGTCGAACGCGCCGAGCAAAATGCCGATGTTGTTCTTGAAAACTTTCTCATTCTCGCGGACGTGCTCGTCATTGAAAAACAGCTGTCCGGCATCGGGTTTTGCCATGCCGATGATCGACTTGATCGTCGTCGTTTTTCCAGCTCCATTTCGGCCGATAAAACCTACAATGTGCCCTGCTTTGACAGAAAACGAGATGTCATCCAAGAGGAAAGACGGGTACTTTTTCGTTAGATTTTTAATCTCTAAAACATTCATACAAAAAGTATTATACGCCTGGTCGGGCAATAAAAAAATCCCAAGTGAAACTTGGGATATTCGAATGTAACAATTATTCTTCGGTGCCTTTTACGATATCAAGCATTTCCTTTGGCGTTACCACGAAGGATTTGATTGGAAAGTGTTTGATGTTTCCGGTGACCAAATAGGCATCGGCCACTTTTCGCGCGGTCATGACAATCTCATAGAACACGGCATCATCTGGATCAGGAAAAATTTCATCAGTTTTTGTTTTATCGAGAAATATCGCCCTTTTGCTGAGGTCATCGATCATTCTTTTGATCTTAACCTCATCGAAACCGAATTTGTTTCTTGTCAAAACTTCTTCGTATTCATCTAAGATTTCCTGGTTTACCAATGGAATGATCGGTCCTTCCAAAGCCAATTGCACTACCTCGTCCGGAATGGATCCGGAGCGAAGCATGGAAGAGACAATCACGTTTGTGTCGATAACCGCATAGTAGGTCATTGCTTATCGTTTCCTTTCTTTTCTGACCCCCGCAATCTCCTCATTGATTTCATCCAGCGTCATCTCGGAATTCCCATTTTGTTCCGAGACTCTTTGCATTTCCTTCATCACGATTCGCGCTTCGGAAGCGCGGTAGGCATCCTTTTCCAACATCATGGGAAAGGGTATCCCCTGTGCGTCTACCGATCTTTTCAAAAACATGCGCATCGCGGAAGACAGATCAAGACCAAGCTTTTCAAAGACGGAGGTCGCCTCCGCTTTTAGACTATCGTCTACTCTGAACTGAATTACTGCCATAATATCCCCTTTGTATTTCAATTGTAATACATTTAACGCTTTTGTAAATACAAAAAAATCCCAAGCCATTGTGACTTGGGATATGATGATGATTGGTGGAGCCGAGGAGAATTGAACTCCTGTCCGAAGAAGCTTTCATTTGGACCTCTACAGTTTAGTTCAAACCGTTATTTGACCCCATGGAAAGGCTTGAACAAGTCCATGCGGCGAGGCTCAAAGGTTGTCGGCGATCCCTCCGAACCAGAGAGGACCGCTTATCGTTGGAATATGACGCCCTTGACCTTCCCCCAACGAGCGGGAGGGGAGGACGTGCTGCTCTCGGATCGATGCCGAGAAGCCCTCAGGCTACTAAATTAAGCGCAAGCATACGAAGCGCGCTGAGCGCGGTTCGCATAAATATGACTGTTGTCAGTTATTTGTTTTTGATGTTTAAGCTCATCACGCCACTGCCATCCAAACCAAATACTTCCCCGTCAAAACCAGAACGACCCCATTTTTCAAAGAACAATCCCTTTCGGGCTTACGAAATATAGCACTTCCCCGCGCGAATGTATAGTCCAAGAACCTACAAACGTAGGTTTTCTTTGGACTTCACGCGCGAATGTAGTAGACTACTAGGGCGAAAAACGAAAGTACCCTAATTATGTCCAAAGCAAAAGCCAAATACGTCAAACAGAAAAAACCATCCACCTTCTGGCCGAAACTCAGAAAAGGCCTCCGCGCTTTAGTCAGCAACCAAGCCGTCATCGAACTCCGGGAAACCAAATGGTACGCCCCGGTCATCGTCGGTCTTCTCAGCGTCATCGTCGCCGTCGTCCCGACCCTCGTCAACGGATTGAAACAGAAGGGCAGCGATATCCTCGCCACCCCGACCGCCAGCACGGAAATCGGTTTGATCCACTTCGCTGAAAAACTCGAAGAGAAAGATATCGATATCGTTATTGATCCGGAAGCCGGTTCGATCGAGCTCGATCGCGCCAAATGGGATCAGGAATTCACCGCGACCATCGGTCCGGTGAAAACGTATCACGTTTTCGCGGACGTTTATGAACGCCAGGAACTGATTATGGATACCGAAGAAAGCGAAGCGAATAGCTCGATCGTCAACGTCGATACCACCCCGAGTCTGCATGACGTCAAATACTGCTACGTTTCCGTCTTCGATCTCACCGATCTGAATTCGGAGGAGATGAAGGACGAAATCATCGGCACCAACGACGTCACCCGGAACGGCACCACCGCGATTCTCGGTCTGGTCGACGTCATCGGCAAGCATCCGTACGCCAGCACCTCGCTCTTCTTAGGCAAAGAAAGCTTCGTTCTCGTCAAATCGCCGAAAGGCACCGCCGTCAGCTCCTCGAGAGGCTACCGCGAATTCAAGTATTCTTCTTTGAAGCAAGGCGTCAATCTTCGTGATCTTGCAAAGCAAGACCCTCACGGCGAAGCTTATTCCGTGACCAAAGCGGAAAATGTGGACTCCTACTTAGAACAGGCCACTGCCAGCTGGAAATTGCTCTTGGACGATGCCTGGAACACCACCCGCGTCAATAGCTCATTCGCCACCACCGGCATGTGGCTCGGCATTTATGCCGGTGCCGTTGCCTTCCTCGGTCTGATGATCTTCTTATTCACCCGCGGAAAGATGAACCCGCTCAATGTGTTCACCTTCTGGCAGTGCGAAACGATCGTCGGTTGGGCGGCCATCACCCCGGCCATCCTCTCCATGATCGGATTCGCCATCAAATCCTACGCGTCGATCATCTTCCTTGTCCTATTCGGCGTCCGTATCCTTTGGATGGTATTCCGTTCGCTCCGCCCGGTGCAGCAATAAGCAAAATAAAACGGCCATCTGGCCGTTTTTTAATCCCCATAATCGCTCGGTCTCGTATCGTCGATCCAGGTGACTTTCAGCTGGTCGGTGATATCGATGAGTTCCTGATAAATATAGTCGTCTTTATGGACCATCGGAAATTCGAAGTCATTCGTGAAAATAACGCGGTGGTTTGCGCGCACGATTTCGTCTATCCTATTTAGTATAAGGGGCAGATGACTCGTCTTCTCCCCATACCCCATCAAGGCTGTGTAGAAACCCGGTTCGACGTAAAACCGGTCCCCCGCATCGTTTTCGTAAAAGTTGCAACGAGGGTATTGAGGATCTAGCAGCGATTTGTATTGATTAAACTCGGGGTAAAGCATAAAGTTACGTCTTAAATATACGCATGACCAATACTTGGTCAAGAGAAAGGAGGCATATATGGCAGGCGATCCTAAGAAAATCCGCATCGTATTCACCGATATCGACGCAACGTTATATTCGCACAAAACCGGTCGCGTCCCTCCTTCGGCCATCGAAGCCATCCATAAACTGCAAGCCAAGGGAATCAAAGTTTTCCTCTGCTCGGGCCGGAATTATTACTTGATCCGCAAATCAGGCATCTTGGACATCATCGAGCCGGACGGCATCGTCATGATGAACGGGGCCTGCGTCTCCGTCGATGGCGATCTCATCTACAAGTATGAAATTCCTCGGGACGTTGTGGACGCCATTATCAAATTCTCCTACCGTCTCAAATTCGGCGTGACCCTCATCGAGGAAAGCGAAGGCCACATCAATTATATTGATGACCGCGTCATCGAAGCCCATGCCAAGTACGGAACCAGATTCCCGCAGCCACGGAAATTCCCGATTCCTTATGACCGCACGGTCTATCAGATCATTGCCTTCTGCGATGAATTCGACGAATCGTTATTCCTCCCCCACCTTCGCGATTGCAAGGCGGCCCGTTGGGACGAATACGCGGTCGATATCATGCCGAGCAACTCCGATAAGGCCAAAGGCATCATGGCGACCCTCGAACATTATGGCTGGGGCGCCGAGAACGCGATGTCCTTAGGCGATCACAACAACGACATCGAGATGATGCAGTTCACCGGCATCTCCGTCGCGATGGGCAACGCCATCCCCGAAGTAAAAGAAATCGCCGATTATGTAACCGACGATATCGATGAAGATGGCTGGGCCAATGCGATGAAGCACTTCGGCCTCATCGACTGATCATTTATGGTATGGTTCGTTCCGCGCGATGCGGAAGGAACGATATAGCTGCTCCAACAAAACGATTCTCGCAAGCTGATGCGGGAAAGTGAGTTTGCTCAAGCAAAGGCGGGCGTTGGCTCGCCTTTTCATTTCCGCGGATAGACCGAGGGAACCACCGATGACGAAATGGATGGAGGAACCGGATAATTCGAACCATTTGGTGAGGGATTCGCTCAAAACTTCGGAGGTGAGCTGTTCGTGTCCCAAATCGAGAATGACGACAAAGTCGCTTCCTTTAAGGTGACGGAGAATCTGCTCACACTCTTTTTCTTTGACTTTGGTTTCTTCGGCCGGGGTGGCGTTCTGCTTGGAAGGCAGATCGTCATATTCCCTGACTTCGGTCTGGGCATAAGGATTGAGGCGTTTCAAATATTCGGCCTCCGCCGCTTTCCAATACGTTTCTTTTAAATGCCCGATCGCGTGGATGGTGATTTTCATTGTCTATCGCCTCCTCGGGTGAAAGACCACTGCTGGAGAATGACGAAGAGGGATTCATCGAAAGCCACTCCGTATTCTTCGTAGACGTTCTTATAGGTCTCCATGATTTTCTCTTCGGTATTGCATTCCTCGCTCCGATGGCAGAGATAAACCTTCTTCGTTTTCTCGCCGACCAGATCCAGAGAGATGAGGGCGGATTGCTCGTTGGATAAGTGGCCCTTCTTGCCGCGGATCCGCCGTTTCAAGTGCTCCGGTCGATTGCTTTCAAGAAGCATCTGAATATCGTGATTTGCCTCTAAAATGGCGTAGTCCGGGTTGGCTAATTCCTTCACCGTTTTTAACGGCAAAAACCCCGTATCCGTGATAAATACCAAAGATTCGCCGCGATTTTCGATTTTATAGCCCACTGGATTATGGGCATCATGGCTGGTTTTGAATGAAGTAACCACAAAGTCCCCGACGCGGATTTTCGAACCGACTCTTTGGTTGATGGCGCCATCGATCGTCCCCGTGCTGGCATACACCGGGATGGCTTTGGGGATATAGGAAATCCCTTTGACGTGATCACTGTGTTCGTGGGTGATGAAAGCGGCCGTCAAATCAGAAAGATTGCGACCGATTTCCTGTAATCCCTGGAGGAGTAATTTCTTGCTCACGCCCATGTCGAAAAGAAGAGTGGTTTTCTCATCATAAACCAACGTCGCGTTTCCTTTGGAACCGCTGGCGAGAGAAAGGAAAGACAACATTACATTTCTTCCAGCTCTTGCTGGGCGTCGTTGCTGAATTCGGAGAAGCGCATATAGGCCTTCTCGAAGTGGAGGGTCGTATCGCCCAAACGGCCGTTACGGGCTTTACGGATCTTAAGGGTGACCACCGAGCTATCGCCGGCATCCTTGCCATGGGCTTTGACTTCGGCGACTTGCGCCTCGGCCTTCTCTTGGAAGGTCGACGGGGCGCCAGGCTGTTTGGTGGTGGGCTTCGGATCGTAGTAGTCCGGACGGTACATCATGATGACCAAGTCGGCATCCTGCTCGATGGCGCTGGATTCTTTGAGGTTGGCCAAAGTCGGGGCGCCATTCTCGGCCGCCGCCTTATCGGCGTCACGGTTGAGCTGAGCCAAAGCGATGACTGGCAAATGGAGATTACGGGCCAACTCCTTGAGGGTGCTGGTGATATAAGCGAGCTGCAACGGACGGCTGTCGATCTTTTGAGTGGCTGAGGTTTGAATGATATTCAAATGGTCGACGAAGATCGCGCAGAGATCCGGATGGGATGATTTCAGTTTCTGGGCCTTCGCCACGATATCGCTGACCTGAGGATTCGGGGTATCGTCGAAGTAAATCTGGGCTTGGGCGATGTTCTTGAGGGCGCTTAAAACTTTGCGGTTATCCTCTTCGTTCAAACGGCCAAGCTGAATGTCTTCATACGAAATGATGGCCTCGGCGGCAATCAAACGCTGAACCATCTCACGCGCGGACTGCTCGCCTGAAAAGAAGGCAACCGGTTTCTTGGTACGGGTCGCCGCACTGTAAATCATGTTGATCGCCAACGCGGTTTTACCGACGGAAGGACGGGCGGCGATGATATTCAAGGAATCGTTCTGCCAGCCGTGCGTAAGGTCGTTCAAACGCTGGAAACCGGTATCGACGCCCGTAAGGCGACGATTTGAGTAGTTGCGGTATTGGGAAAGCTGCAAAGAGACTTCTTTGCTGACTTCATAGGCGCTGCGGAAGTTGCCGACCGAACGGCGGGAAGCGATCTTCGCAAGAAGTTCCGTCGCCCCCATCAAGAAAGCGCTGATGTCTTCCACTTTGCCGGAAACATATTCGTTTTCGATCTTGTCGATTTCTTTTAAGAAATCGCGTAAGACGGCGTTATCACGGACGATTGAGACATAGAATTCGACGTTGGCCGGATTCAAAGAGGCGTCCGCGAGTTCGAGGAGATATTCCGGCGAACCGACGGTTTCGGCGAGCTGCATGGTGACGAGCTGGCCATGGAGAGTCATCGGGTCGATCGGTTGTTTGGATTCGACGAGCATGCGCATGGCGCGGAACACCAACGGGTTGCGGGGATCCAAACCGGAAAACATGTCTTCAGACATGCTGGACATCGCCATGTTGGCGGCCTGCTGATTGGAAATGATTGAGCCAAGAACGGCCTTTTCGGCTTCGAGATTGCCAGGGATGGGTAGTTTAGCCATTGTTTGCCTCCGAGATGTGCACCGTGACGACGCCGACGACTTCGCCGGCGATGCCTTTGTATAATTCGATTTTCAGCTTGGTGTAGCCAATCGCGTTGGCCGGTTCTTTGTCGATGAATTTCCGCTTATCGATGCGGATGTTCCACTGCTCCAAGAGACCTTCTTCGATCTGTTTGGGGGAGATTGTGCCGAACATCTTGCCATCCGCGCCGACCTTCGCTTTGAATTCGACATTGATGTGCTCGAGCTTGGCTTTGACTTGCTCCGCTTCCGCCTTCAAGGCTTTCTGACGTTCGAGCTCCTCGGCGTTCTGTCGGGCCAAAGTCTTCTGGGCGCCTTCGGTGGCGGCGATGGCGATCCCTCTAGGGATCAGGTAATTCATCGCGTAACCGTCGCTGACATTAATCGTCGCCCCTTTCTTGCCGAGGCGATCGTCTTTCAAAAGGATTACTTTCACATCAATCTCCCTTCTGGTTGACGCTTCTTCTAGCGGCATCCAAGTATTCGTTGAGGGTCAACTCAAAATTGTTGATGACGCGCTGCATGCGCTCGTTTTCGAAGGCCGCAGCCGCCATGGTGAAGTGACCGCCACCGCCCATCTTCTCACAGAGAAGTTGGACATTGACCGTGCCATCGCTTCGGGCGGAAATACGGATCGTCTTCTCATCGGTTTTGCCAAAGACGAAGCAAGCGTTCACGCCTTTGAGCTGCAATAACTGGTTGGCGACTTTGGAAATCGTGCTGCGTTCGATGATGTCATCTTCGTCAGCGACGCAGTAAACGATGCCGTAATGCGGGGTTTTCATCGTGGAAACGATACGGGTGATAAGGGCGTACTCCTCATATTCGTCTTTGAGGTAATCGTCGGCGATGCTGTTATCGGCACCATATTCTTTGAGGATTTCGGCGGCTTCGAAGGTACGCATGCCGGTCGATTTGCTCTTGAAGTAGTTGGAATCGAGGAAGATGCCGGAAAGCATCAAGGTCGCGAAACTCGGGGCGAGCTCGATGCGCGGGTTCGCGGTCGCGTAGCGGATCATCATCGCGAGGAGTTCCGAAGCGCTCGAAGCGCTCGGCTCGATGTAGGACAAGGCCGGTCTTTCGATGAATTCGCTGGCCCGGCGATGGTGGTCGATGACGATGACTTTGCTGGCTTTGTCGAGGGCCTTCGGAGCCATGGTCAGACTCGGACGGGAGACGTCGACGACGACGAGCAAGGAACTGTTCTGAATATCGCTGACCGCTTCGCTCGGGGAGATGGTCATCGCATCAAGCTGCTCTTTGACGAAGGCTTCCTGGAAAGCGAAACGGGTCTTCTTTTCGGTGTTCTTCGCGTTGTAGATAATCTTGCAGGATTTGCCGCACCACTGGGAAATGGCCATGATGCCCAAGCAGCTGCCGAGGGCGTCCATATCGAGGTCGGTGTGACCCATGACGAAGACGTTGCTGGAACTCTTGATCAAAGAGATCAAGGAGTCGGCGACGGAACGGACTTTGACCTTGGAGGTATTCTCCACCGCGGCGGTCTTACCGCCGAAGAAGACGAGTTCCGAACCATATTTGCTGACAACCGCCTGGTCGCCGCCGCGGGAAAGGGCGACGTTGACCGCACTGGACGCCATTTCGTTCAGTTTGGAAACATCCGGGAAGTTATGGGCGAAACCAACGGACAAAGTCAGCGGGTTTTCCCCGACTTTCCAGGCGCTGCGGACTTTCTCGAGGACGGAGAATCCATCGATTTCCATCTTGTTGAGGGAGTTGAAGTTGCAGACGGCGAAGTATGTATCGTTTCTGACACGGCGGAGCAATACGCCAAAGGAACGGAAATAATCGGTGATGATGCTGCGGACGTTGTTGACCGCATCGGCGAGTTCATCGGTTTCCGAGGCGATGTCGTCGTAGTTATCGATCATGATCATGCCAAGGGCGAGGGCCTGCTCCTTGTTGTAGTTCATGATGTTGTCGTAATCGGTGCAGTCTTTGAAGATGAATAGACGCGGCTCACTCATATATTTCACTTGGTAGGTTTTTCCTTTTTCTTCCAAGTGAATCACTTTGTTGGCCGGGGCGTTCACGAGCTCTTTGAGCTCGGGATGCCATGAAAAGACATTGGAATCGATGAGGTCTAACTGACGGGAGGAGAACAAGGAGTTCGTCCAAAGGATCGTGCCGTTTTCGTCGGTGACGAGCAGGCCGAGTTGGCCGAAGTTTTGGACTTCCTGGGTTTCATTGCCTAGCAATGACGCGACTTCGAGGTCGGCTTTCTGACGCATCTTGCTGATGCGGGCGAGTACGCCCCAAATGAAGAACAAATCGACGGCGATGAGACCGACGAAGATGGCAATGAGAGCCATTTCGGAGACATATGTCCGGAAATTGAACCAGTCGAAGTATTCAAACAAAACCGCCGCGACGGCGAGGAGAATCTCAATGATGGAAATGATGAGAATCGCTATTTTATATTTTTTCAGTGTCTTATTCATGGAAAACATTATAGCCCGAAGTGGGGCTATAAACCAAAGGAAAAGGGGGCGGATATTCCTCACTCATCGCATAAGGCGCATTTTATCGCGGTTCTTACGCGTTTTTTCGGTTGGATCTTTTAGATCGAAAAAGAAAAAGCCGCCCGAACGGACGGCAATGTTCTTATCGATTACCAGATGACGACGCGCTTGGCTGGAGCGATATACATCTTGTCGGTCTTCTTGACGTCGAAGGTCGTGTACCATTCCTCGAAGTTCCGTGGCGGCATATTGGCGCGGAGGATGGTCGGTCCGTGAACGTCGACGGTGAGAAGCAACGAGCGATACTGATCGGTGGCTTTCTGGCACCAAATCCTCGCCCAGTTGGTGAAGTACTCAACATAGTTGGCGTCTTTCATTTTCTTCATGATGTGCAGGGTGACCGCAACACCGCCATTGTCGGCGATATTCTCGCTGACGATGAGGGAGCTGTTGACCTTGCCCCAAGGCAATTCGATGCCGTCAAACTGCTTGATCATCGCTTTCGTCTTCTTGCTGAAGTTGCGGAAGTCTTCCTTGGTCCACCAGTTGTTGAGGTTGCCGTTTTCGTCGCACTTGGCGCCATTGTTATCGAAGGCGTGGGAGATTTCGTGGCCGATGACCGCGCCGATGCCACCCAAGTTCTCCGAACGGGTCTGATGGATGGAATAGAACGGGGGCTGCAAGATCGCCGCCGGGAAGGTGATGTCGTTCCGGGACGGATCGTAGCAGGCATTGACCATGTGGCCCGGCATGAGCCATTTATTCTTATCAACCGGCTCATTCAGTTTACTGAATGAATCGAGGAGTTTCGCTTGGCGGATGCCCATGACGTTCTTATAGAGGGAGTCGCGGGAGTTGACGACGAAGCGATCGTAGAGGGGATCCACCGCATCCGGGTAACCCATTTTGATCTTCATCACATTGAGTTTGAGGATGGCTTTCTCCTTCGTAGAAGGTGAAAGAACATCGTTGCTGGAGATTCTTTCTTTGTAGGCATCAACGATCTCGCGGACCATCTCCACCACATCTTTCTTGGCTTCTTCGCCGAAGTATTTCAAACCGTAATAAACGCCGACGGGCTCACTGAATTGGGCGGAGGCGAGCTGATAGGCGAATTTGACCGGTTCGGCTTCCTTGGCGACGCCGGTGAGGGCGCGGCGGAAAGCCCCGGTGAGGGCGCGGAGATCCTCGCTGAGGAGGTTGCCGTTATCCAATAAGAAATTCACATAGGCCCAATGGAGATATTTCGGGAAATTCTCTTCGTTGAAGAGAGTCTTGAATCCTTTGAGGAAACGCGGGTCGCCGACGATGGTGGTTTCCGGGACGAAACCGAAGATTTTTTTAAGGACGCTCTTGAAGGCGATCGGCTTGAGCAAGCCATTGACTCGGCCGGTGCGGAACGGATTATAAATCTTGGTATATTCGCTCCATTCTTCGCTCGATTTGACCAAAGTGGCGATGATCGCGTCAAAGGCCAAAGTGTCTTCGAGATATAACGCCTTGTCCTCTTCGCTCAGATCGGTGAAACTCAAAGCCTGAAGGGCGAAAGTCTTCCACATGCTGAGCAGCGTGTCCTTCTGGGGACTGGCATACATCGTGGTGTCCGGCAAAATCGTGGATGGGCCGACCAAAAGGAGGCAATGCTTGTTGCTGTCTTTGAAGTCGATATCAACATCGAAATGGAATGGCAACGGATAACGGTTAAGCACGAATGTTTTGAGTCTTCTATTCAAAGAATAGATACTGTCGGTCGATTGAATGAAACGCAAATCTTTCAGCATCGGTTTGATACCGTTTTTGTTGCGGCGTTTCACGTCCTTTGCCAAGGCATA
Source organism: uncultured Caryophanales bacterium (assembly GCA_947303105.1). Classification (GTDB taxonomy): domain Bacteria; phylum Bacillota_I; class Bacilli_A; order RFN20; family CAG-826; genus UBA4951. The sequence continues at coordinate 15,926 of CAMYXQ010000009.1, forward strand.
AAGCGTAACGGCTTTTTCCATGTTGGCATCGGGATACTCTTTGGATTTGGAGAGTTCTTTGAACTCATCCATCATGATTTTCTCGACGTTTTTGTGAAGCTCTGAGAAGCCACCGGCGACCGGCATATCTTCAGGGATGACTAACGAATCGATCTTTTCTTGGTTCACGAAATGATACAAATCGTCTTGGATGCGGATTTTTTCTTCCATGCTGAATTCTCCTTTTTGGCTGAATCATTATAGCCACTCGGGCTATAAAACAAAAGAGCCGCGGGGTGGCGGCTCTCTGTTTGGTAATCAATTAAGCGTTAAACGCTTTGGTGTTCAGATCGATGACGATCTCCGTTCCGTAAGATTTGTCGTAGAACATGTTCATCGTCTCGACC
>CAMYXQ010000010.1 GCA_947303105.1 uncultured Caryophanales bacterium
TCGAAATCATGATCGAAGGCGACGCGAATGGCCGTGGTTTCCAATACCCAATCCCGACCTATTCCATCACCCGCGATTTCGACTGGAGCGACACCGAGAACAACCGCCTCTTGTTCACGATGACCGCCAAATACGGAACCCCTTACTTCAGTAACTATATCAACAGCGACATGAAACCGAGCGACGTCCGCTCGATGTGCTGCCGCCTCCGCCTCGACCTCCGCGAACTCCGCAAGAAGAGCGGCGGTTTCTTCGGCAGCGGCGAATCGACCGGTTCGGTCGGCGTCGTCACCCTCAATATGCCGCGTTTGGCTTACTTGGCCACCGACAAGAAAGACTTCTATGAGAGACTCGACAAGTTGATGGACATCTCCGCGCGTTCGCTCGATATGAAGCGCAAAGCCATCAACACCTTCCTGGAAGCCGGATTATATCCATACACCAAGCATTACCTTGGCAGCTTCAAGAACCACTTCTCCACCATCGGTTTGGTCGGCATGAACGAAGCCTGTTTGAATGCCCGCTGGATCCGCAAGGACCTCACCCATCCGGAAGCCATCGAATTCACCGAGGAAGTCCTCAACCACATGAGAACCCGCCTCAGCGACTATCAGGAGAAATACGGCGACTTGTATAACTTGGAAGCCACTCCGGCCGAATCCACCGCCTTCCGTCTTGCCAAGCATGACCGTGAGCGTTATCCGGATATCATCACCGCTGGCAAAGTCGGCGAAACCCCGTACTACACCAACAGCTCGCACTTGCCCGTCGGTTATACCGACGACATCTTCAGCGCCTTGGATATCGAAGATAAGTTCCAGACCCTCTACACCTCTGGCACCGTCTTCCACTGCTTCCTTGGCGAGCGTCTCCCCGATTGGCAGAGCACCATGCGTTTGGTCCGCACCATCGCCGAGAACTACAAGCTCCCGTACTACACGATGAGCCCGACTTACTCCGTCTGCTCCGAGCACGGATACCTCAAAGGCGAAGTCTGGAAGTGCCCGATCTGTCAGAAAGAAACCGAAGTCTACAGCCGCATCACCGGTTACTATCGTCCAGTTAAGAACTGGAACGCCGGCAAGAGCCAGGAATTCCGCGATCGTAAGACCTACGACCTCGAAGTCAGCAACCGCCACGAATGCGCGAGAGAAGAAGGCCACCTGAGCGAAGAAAAGCCCGCCGTTTCCGTCCAAGAAATCAATGAGCTTCTCCTCTTCACCTCGCCGACTTGCCCGAACTGCAAGATGGCCAAGATGCTTCTAGACCGCGAAGGCATCCAGTATCGTCAGCTCGACGCCTATGAGAACAAGGATGAGGCCGTTGCCCTTGGCATCGTCAAAGCCCCGACCTTGCTCGTCCCGAACGGACATGGCTATGACGTGTATGAGAACGCCTCGCTCATCAAAGGCTACATCGAAAAGGTAAAAGCCAATGGCGAAGCCTGATGTCATTATCATCGGAGGAGGGCCTGCCGCGATGACGGCGGCCCTTTACTCCTTACGCGCAGGACGCTCCGTCCTTCTTCTCGAAAAAGAGAATTTCGGCGGCCAGATCGCCGATTCACCAAAGGTGGAGAACTTCCCGTCGGTCGGGTCGATCTCCGGCCTCGATTTATCCGCCAACCTCTTCGATCAAATCACCAGCCTCGGCGCCGAATTCGAACTCGATGAGGTTTCCGAAATCATCAAAGAGGGCGATGAATTCATCGTCAAAGGCAACTATGGCGAATACCGCGCCAAAGCGGTCATCATCGCCACCGGTGTGAAACACCGCCATCTCAATATCGAAGGCGAAGATGAATTCGCTGGCAAGGGCGTGTCTTATTGCGCCGTGTGCGATGGCGCCTTCTACGCCGACAAGGATGTCACCGTTATCGGTGACGCCAATAGCGCACTTCAATACGCGTTATCCCTCGCGAAGACTTCTTCGCACGTCAACGTCGTTACCTTGTTCGATAAATTCTTCGCCGACCCGATCTTGGTCAAAGCCCTCAGGGCCCAAACCAACGTTACCATCTATCACAACAAGAATGCCTTCCGTTTCTATGGCGAGGATGCGTTAACCGGCGTCGAATTCGAAGACACCCAAACCAAAGAGGTCCTGAACCTCCGCACCGCGGGCGCCTTCATCGCCATCGGGCAAATCCCCGACAACGACCGCTTCGGCAACCTCGTTGACCTAGATAGAGGTTATATCGTCGCCGATGAGACCATGGCGACCAAGACCCCCGGCTTATTCGCCGCCGGGGACTGCCGGGTCAAAAAAATCCGCCAGCTGACGACAGCTTGTGCGGATGGTGCGATTGCCGCCTTAAGCGCCAATTCGTATCTGTATCAATTCGAATAATCAGAGATAGCCACGCAACGAAACTTGCTCGACATCGTTCCGAAGTAAGTCCGCGAATGCCGTGGCTTTTTCTTTTTCCACTTCGTGGAATCCGCCTTGGATGCAATGCTCGGAATCAATATACCGCTGCAGGAAAAGACGTTTGGCGCCGTGAATCAATTCACCAATGCCACGGATGGATTCCTCGTTATGCAACTCGGAGAAAATCGTGGTCCGGAACTCATAATCCGGAGCTTCCTTCATGATGATGGAAATCGATTCGCGGATCGCATCCATATCCACTTTCGGAAGACCGATTGTTTCGGCATATTTCTCGGCAGAATTTTTGATATCCATCGCCACATAGTCCACTAAATGGGCTTCGAGCAAGGATTTCAAAACTTGAGGGCGAGACCCATTCGTATCTAACTTGATGGCATAACCCAACGCTTTGATGTCGCGCAGTTTATCGGCGAGATCCGGCATCAGGGTCGGCTCGCCGCCGGTGATGACAACACCATCTAAAATGCCCTTCCGTTTCTTAAGGTAGGAAACGATTTCATCCCAAGGGATGACTGGTGCTTCAGAGGGGTTAAGAACAAGATCGCGGTTATGGCAGAACGGACAACGAAAATCACACCCCGCCGTAAACAGGGTGGTCGCCATATGCTTATCAAAATCGACAAGCGTTAGTTTCTGCCAACCGGAGAAGTCCATATTACTTCAGACCGATGAAACGGTAGCCCGCTCCTTCAACGGCTTTCTTATATTCGTCCGCGGCGATTTCGCGGCTCGCTTCGACGACGACTTTGTTGCGGTTATGGTCGGCCTTTGCTTCGAGGACGCCATTCACCTTTTTGAGGGCTTCGACGACATGGGCTTCGCAATGGCTGCACATCATGCCTTCAACGTGGAGAATCTGTTTCATATGTTTCCCTTTCTTTTGTTGGTCCTGATAAAGTTTGAATAGATTTAAACGCAAAGCGTTTATGACAACGGTGACGCTCGACAGACTCATCGCTGCCGCGCCGATCATCGGATTCATCGCCCAGCCGGTCGCGAAATAGATCGCCCCTGCGGCAATGGGGATGCAAATACCATTATAGAAGAAAGCCCAGAAAAGATTCTCTTTAATGTTCCAAAGAATCTTTCGGCTCAGACGGATGGCGCCGGGAATGGCCATCATAGATGGGCTGGAGATGACGACGTCCGCCGCTTCCATGGCGATGTCGGTGCCAGTCGAAATCCCGATACCAATATTTGCCGTGGTAAGGGCTGGGGCGTCGTTGATCCCGTCACCGACCATGATTACCTTTCCGTCTTTTTGCAGTTCACGGATAATGGCTTCTTTATCGCCCGGAAGCACCTCGGCGCGAACTTCTTCAATATGGAGTTCATTGGCGATGGCGCAGGCGGTCCGCTCATTATCCCCCGTAAGCATAACGATGCGAACATTGAGGTCTTTAAGGTCGGAAATCATCTTCAAAACTTCGGGTTTAATTTGGTCTGAAATTGCGAAAATCGCCAGCAATTCCACGTTATTCGCAACGAAAATGACGGTATTTCCTATAGATTCGTATTCGGCGGCTTTTTGGGAGATTTCATCAGGAATAGCCAATTGTTGGCTGATGAAATTGCGGTTTCCGACGAAATAAGCCTGGCTATTGACAGTACCTTGCAAACCATTGCCGGCGAAGGTTTTGAACTCCTCGACCTCCAAAATGGCAACACCCTCGGATGAACCGAAATCGCAGATCGCCTTGGCAAGAGGATGCTCGCTCTTGGACTCCAAAGAGAACACCGCGGTCAGGACCTGTTCACGGTTTCCGCCAAAGACAATGAACTCTTTGACGGCCGGTTTACCAATGGTGAGGGTTCCGGTCTTATCGAATACGACGATTCGGCACTTACCAGTTTCCTCAATCGCCTCGGCGGTCTTAAACAAGATACCACCGCGAGCGGCAACGCCATTGCCAACCATGATCGCAACGGGCGTAGCAAGCCCAAGAGCGCATGGGCAGGCGATCACGAGAACCGAAATAGCTCTCGCTAAGGCGAAGCCAGCATAGGTAATTGTTGGGTCGGGCGATCCTTTCACTCCGCCATAGATGAGCCAGGCGGCCAAAACGATGACCGCGATGCCCATAATCACCGGAACGAAGACATAAGAGACTTTGTCCGCCATCTTGGCGATGGGTGCTTTATCGTTGCTGGCGGTTTCCACCATCTTGATGATTTGGGCAAGAGTGGTGTCTTCGCCGATTTTTGTCACTTCGCATTCGGCATAGCCGGATGTATTGATCGTGCCAGCGGAAACGGAATCGTTTTCTCTCTTGTCGACGGGGATGGATTCGCCAGTCAACGCGGATTCATCGATCGCGCAGTCGCCCGAACGGATAACGCCGTCCGCGGGGATGGCGCGTCCAGGACGAAGAACGAAGATATCGCCAACCCGAACTTCGGAGATGGGAACCTCGATTTCCTGCCCATCCCGCAACAAAGTTGCGGTTTTCGGGGCGAGATTCATCAAGCTCTCTAAGGCGCTGGTGGTTTTTCCTTTGGAAATCGACTCCAACAACTTACCGATTGTGATCAGAGTCGGAATCATCGCCGAGGTCTCAAAATAGAGGCCATGGAAATAGGACATGACTTTGTCCATATCCCCGGCCCTTTGGGCCTCGCTCATAAGAAATAGAATAACGACGCTATAGATAAAGGCCGCGCTGGAGCCAAGGGCAACGAGCGCGTCCATATTCGGGGCCCGATGCCACAAGCTGCGGAACCCATTGGTGAAGAATTTGAAATTGATGCCCATGACGGCAACGGAGAGAAGCAACTCGAAAATCGCTAAAGCGACATGGTTGTTTTCAAAGAATTCGCCCACCGGCCACTGCCACATGGCGTGACCCATGGAGAAATACATCAAAACGAGCAACAAGACGGCAGAGCAAACCAATCGACGGATCAATGCCGGCGTCTCATTGTTCTTGATTTTCTTCTTTTCGGGTTTCGCGCCTTCGAGCTCGGCGCCGTAACCAGCCTTCTCCACCGCGGCGATGATCGCCTCGCTTTTGGCGGTGCCTTCCACCACCATGGAGTTGGTCAAAAGATTCACGGCAACCGTGTCGACGCCCGGCACATTCTCCACTGCTTTTTGAACGTGGGCCTGGCAGGCGGCGCATGTCATTCCTTTTACGGCGTACTTTTCTTTCATTAACGCATCAGCTTTTGCAATAAAGCGGTCAATTCGTCAAGGGACGCCTCGTTTCCGGCGCTGACGTCCTCGTAGACGCACGAATGGATGTGGGATGATATTAATTCTTTATTTAAAGAATTTAACGCGTTCTGGGCGGCTGAGACTTGGGTGATGATCTCGGGGCAATACACATTGTCCTCAATCATTTTCTTGATGCCGCGGATCTGGCCTTCGATTCGGCTCAGACGATTGGCAAGGGTCCGGATTTCCTCTTCGGACCGTTTGGCTTTTTTCGCACACATGGGGCAGGTTTCCATAACGATTCCTCCGCGAATATTAAAATACCCTATGGGGGTATATTCAAGGAAAAAGAAAAGGAGGGGTCAACCCTCCGTTTCATTATTTCTTTTGCCTGGCGAGATATTCGGCGAGCTTCGCTTCGTCCTCGAGTTTCTTTTTGAACGCCTTTGATTGTTTTTCAATCAATTTGCGGTCGGAGAAATAATTGACTCCGATCGCCCGGCGGACGCGAAGAACGGTCTCGTGGGCTTTGGCGCTGGCCCGTTCGGAACCTTCGCGGAGAATCTCGTAGACCTCAGGAATGCGGGCTTCGTAATACTTTCTCCGTTCGCGGATCGGGGCGAGCACATCGTTGATCACCGCGGCGAGGAAGCGTTTGACGGTCACGTCGCCAAGACCACCGCGCTCATAATGGGCTTTGAGTTCGCCGAGGTTCTTATATTCCGGCAGGAAGCGACGGAAATGATCATCGGTGGCAAGGGCTTCGAGATAGATGAAGACCGGGTTGTTCTCGGTGTGGCCAGGATCATTGATGTTGAGATGGGTCTCATCGGTGAACATCGACATGACCTTCTTGGAAACGGTCTTTTCATCATCGGAGAGGTAGATGGCATTATCCAAAGATTTAGACATTTTGGCTTTGCCATCGGTACCCGGAAGACGGCGGCTGTACTGATCGGTCGGAACCATCGCCTTCGGCGCCACCAAGGTTTCACCATAAAGAGTGTTGAATTTATGGACGATTTCGTTGGCTTGCTCGATCATCGGCAACTGGTCTTCGCCCACCGGAACGCCAGTCGCATCAAAGGCGACGATATCGGCGGTTTGGCTGACCGGATAGCAGAGGAACCCCGCGGGGATCGATTCGCCGAATTGCTTCTGGGTGATCTCGGTTTTGACGGTCGGGTTCCGTTCCAAACGGGAAAGGGTGACCAAATCGAGGAAATATGAGGTCAATTCGAAGAGTTCGGGGACGGCGGACTGGACAAATAAGGTGACTTTGTGCGGATCGAGGCCGACGGAGAGATAATCGAGCGCGACTTCGATGACGTTGTCGCGGACCTTTTGAGGCACGCCGAAATTATCCGTCAGGGCTTGGGTGTCGGCGATCATGACGTACATCTCGTCGAAGGCTCCTTCGTTTTGGAGCTCGACGCGACGGCGAAGAGAACCGACATAATGGCCAAGATGGAGACGGCCGGTTGGGCGATCGCCCGTCAGCATGATTTTCTTTTGGCTTTCCTCACTCATTTTTTGCGGAGCCTTTCCGGCATCTCGGACACGATGCCTTTCTCGATCAACTTTTTGAAGATCTTGCGTTCTTTCCGGAGATCCTTCTTAGAAGGATATAGTGTCGGGAGATCCTGTCCGTTTTTCTTCTCCTCGATCGCGGTATTTAAGAACTCTTCCATTTTATCCACTTGGGATTGCAAAGCAAACTGTTTGGAATATTCCAAGTATTGGGCGGAAAGCTCTTTGCGGACATCAGGGTGCTCATAGAAGAAGTCGATCTGGTCGCGAAGGCTCTTGTATTTGCCGTGTTTGAAGATGCATTCGGGACTGAGGGAAAAACCCTTTGTCGCGCAGTACTTCGAGTCGGAGATGACAGGAACCGCACCGCAAGCCAAGGCTTCCATACAGGAGATGCCCTCGGTCTCGAAATCTGAGGCGTGGACATAGAGGTCGGTGTAGTTCAAAGTCTCACGGAGTTCTTCGGCTCTGCAGAATTTGATAATGGCAGGGTTCTTTAGTCTATAAAGAACGGAGTCCTGCTCATAACGGGCTTTGGCCGGGCCTTGCCCGCAAAGAATGACCTGGATTTTGTCGTTGTATTTGGAGGCGCCGACCGCGCGGAGGATGAGGTCCTGGCGCTTTTCGGCGGATAAACGACCCGACATCGTCACAATGAATTTGTCTTTGAGTTCGGCGGGGCGTTCCGCTTCGACCGGATGGAAGTAACCGTTGATGCCATTAGAAATGGCCCACATGTGGTTGCGGTCATAATGCTCGGCCTTGAGATCGTCCGCGACCATCTGCGAGGGGCAATGGATGTTCTTAACATGGTTGAAGAGATAATTCCTGAAGGAACGATAGATCAGCCAGTTCGGGAACCGGTGATGGCCCATGTGGAGGACACCGGTTATGTTGTACGGGGACATATGGTATGCGCCGGTGACGGCCACGCCCAAAGAGTCCGCGATCATTTGGCAATGTTTGGAGAGCTTGAACGGCAGAAATAAATGGACAACATCCGCATCTTTGATGGTGTTATAGATGGTTGCGTCATCGACGACAACAAAGTTGAATCCTTCGTTCTGGATGATTTTCTCAAAGAGGGGAATCGGCAAAGGATAGTGATCCAAACCCGCATAATCAACCCAATAATGGGAAGTTTCATCATCGGGGATTTTCTGCCCCAAAATCGTGACCTGATGGCCGCGTTTGCGCAGTTCGCTGGCAAAGCGCAGGCAAGTGACTGTGGTACCGTTGTTTTGACGGTTGGCATTTTCAAGTACAAAGACAATTTTCATAAGAGTCTCCAATAGACCGGTTGGTATTATACGCCTTCCTAGGCGTGTTCGCATTAAGATGGCGAATCGGTTGACTGTTCTTGAGGAATATTTTTGCCATATCCGTAGCGGTTTCGGTAGCCATATAGGAAGGCAAACGCCATCAAGAGGGCCAATGCCTCCGAGAGGACGATCGACCACCAAATGCCGTCCCCGCCGACCAAAAGCGGCAATAACAAAACCGAACCGAGTTCAAAGATCAAGGTGCGGCATACGGAGATGATTGCCGAGATTAAACCGTTGTTGAGGGCGGTGAAGAACGAGGACGAGAAGATGGCCATGCCCACCACAAGGAACGATAACGCGTTGATGCGCATCGCTCGGGCCGCCAGGGCGATGAGTTCCTCATCTCCGCGGGCGAAAATCATCGCCAGAGGGCGCGCCAGACATCCGCAGAGCAAACACATGCTGACCTGAAGGATGATCATAATCAAACACGTCCGGGTCAGAACGTTTCGCAGCTCCGTATGGTTTTTGGCACCGAAATTGTAACCAACCACCGGGGCGACCCCGATGGAGTAACCAATGAAAATCGAGATGAAAATGAAACTGATATACATCAACGCGCCATAGGCGGCTACCCCGTTTTCCCCGATGTATTTCAGCAACTGGATGTTGAAAACGATGGAGACGATATTCATTGAAATATTGGAAACGAACTCGCTGAATCCGTTGGTGATCGCTCGCCAAATCGGATGAAATTCCCATTTGGCTTTGATGAGATGCAGCATGCCTTTCTTGTTAACCGCAAAGTAGATCAACGGACCGAATCCGCCGACCAGATAGCCGCCGACCGTGGCGAAGGCAGCGCCGATGACGCCGAATTTGCACGCCCAAACGAGGATGGCGTCCAAAATCATGTTGGTCACGCCGGCAGCAACCGTGAACAAGAACCCCAGGCGGGGTTTTTCGGCCACCATGAAGTAGGATTGGAACACGTTTTGGAGCATGAAGGCGAACTGACCCAGCATGAGGATTCGACCATAACTGGTCGCGTAGTCGATCATCTCTTCGCTGGCGGAGCTGCTGACCGAGGCCATCGCTCGCGCAACAGGACGGACCGCAAAGAAGCCACCGACGGAGGCAATTAGCCCCAAAGCAAGCGTGAATGTGATGATTATCGAGAAAATCCGGTTGGCTCTTTCTGGGTTTTGCTGACCGAATTTTTTCGAGCTCAATGCCGCACCACCGGTGCCAAGCATGAATCCGATGCCGCCGACGATCATCGTGATCGGGAAAATCAGGTTGATGCCGGCAAACGCTGTTTTCCCGACGACGTTCGAGATGAAAACGCCATCCACGATGCTGTAGATTGACGTGAAAATCATCATCAGCACCGGGGCGTAAGTCAGCCGGAAGATTTTCCGGTAAGTCATATGTTCGGAGATGTGAACGGTCTGCATAAGAACTTAAGACGGACGGATTATAGCACGCTAATGTTTTTGTTCACAAAAAGATTAAAAGTGAATGATTGTTCACTTACAAATCCCCACCAATCCTGTAAGCCAATAAATATTGCTTGAACGCCCTTTTGGATTGCCTATAATTTACGGGCTAAATACAAAGCGAAGAGGTCCTATTTATGTCATTTGCCGACTTTTTCAAAAACAACCTGTCCATTTTGATCGTGACCGCCGTCAGCTTGATCGGTTTGGTTTTCACCTTGGTGCTCCGTCACCGCGTCAACAAAGAGAAAATCGATGATCCAAGAATGGCGGAGATTCAAAAGTACATCCGCGATGGTGCCATGGCATTCTTGCGGAGGGAATACGTCACCTTAGCGATCTTTACCGCGGTGTTATTCCTCATCATCGTTTTTGCCATTAATTGGCAAACCGCTGTGTGCTTCCTTGGCGGCGCCGTCCTCTCCGGACTCGCCGGTTTCCTCGGAATGCGTTCGGCGACCAACGCCAACGCCCGTACCGCTGCCGCGGCCAAACGCGGCGGGATGAATGCCGCTCTCCAAGTCGCCTTCTCTGGCGGAGCCATCATGGGCATGTGCGTCGTCGGCCTCGGACTCGGCGGACTCAGCGCTCTCTTCACTTTGTTTGATAACCTCGTCGCGGACCCGACCCTCGTTGCCGATATCCTCACCGGCTTCGGTCTCGGCGCTTCTTCGATCGCTTTGTTCTCCCGTGTCGGCGGCGGTATCTACACCAAAGCCGCGGATATGGGCGCCGACTTAGTCGGCAAAGTCGAGGCGGGCATCCCGGAAGACGATCCCCGCAACCCCGCTGTTGTCGCCGACAACGTTGGCGATAACGTCGGTGACGTCGCTGGCATGGGTGCCGACTTGTTCGAATCCTACGTTGGCGCGATCATCTCCGCTATCTCCCTTGGCGCGTTTGTCCTCAAAGCCGACAACACCGCCACCACCGGTTATGTTCTCTTCCCGTTGTTCCTTGCCGCTGTGGGCGTCATCGCTTCCATCATCGGCAGCCTCTTCGTCCGCGGCAAAAATCCTTCCGGCGCGTTGAAGAAAGGCACTTATATCGCTTCAGCGATCGTTATCTGTGGCGCCGCCGGCATCAGCTATGGCTACTTCAAAGGCGAATTCTACCGTCCGTTCCTTGCCGTGGTCGTCGGTCTCATCGTCGGCGTCGTGATCGGCATCGTCACCGAAATCTTCACCTCCGATCATTTCCGTCACGTCAAACATATTGCAAAGCAATCCGAAACCGGAACCGCCACGAATATCATCGCTGGCATCTCCACCGGTATGTTGTCCACGTTGTGGCCGATCCTCCTGATTGCCGTTGCGATTATCGCCGCTTACTTCCTCAACGATGGTCATAACAATCCGACCCTCGGTGTTTATGGCATCGCTTTGGCGGCCGTCGGTATGCTCAGCACCACCGGCATCACCGTCGCGGTCGATGCTTATGGTCCGGTCGCCGATAACGCCGGCGGCATCGCCGAAATGAGCCACCAGGATGAATCGGTCCGTGAAATCACCGACCAGCTCGACTCTGTCGGCAACACCACCGCCGCGATGGGCAAAGGTTTCGCCATCGGCAGCGCCGCGCTTACTTCTCTCGCTTTATTCGTTACATTTATCTTCGCTTTCAAAGACAAGATCGGCGTCGACATCACCGGACTTCTCAATCTATCAAGCCCGGCGGTCGTCGTTGGCCTTCTCATCGGCGGCATGCTGCCGTTCCTCTTCTCCGCTTTGACGATGTCCAGCGTCGGCCGGGCGGCCAACAAGATGATCGAAGAGGTTCGTTCGCAGTTTAAGAACGACCCGGGTCTCATGGCCGGCACCTCCACGCCGAATTATTCCCGCTGCGTCGACATTTCGACGAAAGCCGCGCTCAAAGAGATGATCATCCCTGGCGTTCTCGCCATCGTCATCCCCATCGTCATCGGCGTCATCCTTGGTTACCAAGGACTCGCTGGCTTATTGGCTGGTTCGCTCGTCACCGGCGTCCTTCTCGCCATCTTCATGTCGAACTCCGGCGGCGCTTGGGACAATGCCAAGAAGTTCCTCGAAGCCTCTGGTCTGAAGGGAAGCGATCCTCATAAGTCCGCGGTTGTCGGCGACACGGTCGGCGATCCGTTCAAAGATACTTCGGGCCCGTCCATCAACATCCTCATCAAATTGATGACGGTCGTTGCTTTGGTCTTCATCCCGTTATTCGTCCTCATCAACGAAGGCACCGGATTGCTTGGATTCATTCATTAATCGATGCGTCAATTGAGCCCCAATTTTTGGGGCTTTTTTGTTGCATAGAATCTTGAAATAAATACGTGCCGCAATAAACTATGGGCATGAGCGAAACGCAGGCCAAAACGCGAATCGACTGGAAATCGGCCTTTTTTAAGGCCCTCAAATTAGTCGGACCATACGCGATTCTTTTCCTCGTTTGCTTCCCGCCGATGATCATTTGGTTCAAATCCTGGAGCCAAATGCCGGTCGGTCATGATATCAGTTGGCATCTCGGTTATGTCATCGATTTGGTCGAAGGTTGGAAGAACGGGGTCCACGGCTTATCCACTTCGCATTACTACTTGGGCAACCTTGCCTATGGCATCTATATCTTCTACGCCCCGTTAGCCCACTACATCGTCGGCGGTTTGTATTACATCGGCATCCCGGTGATCTCCGCCTGGAAAATCGTTCTTTTCCTCAGCGTCTATCTCTCCGGCATCTGGATGTATAAACTCGGCGCTTTGCTGACCAAAGACAAAACATTGGGCTTTGTGTTCGGGGTAGCCTATATCTTCCTGCCCTACCGCTGGACGAATTTCTTTATCCGTGACGCCTTCCCGGAAGGATTCGCGATGGCTTTCTTGCCGTTATTGATGCTCGGGGTATTCCGTGTCCTCAATGACGAGAAACCAAGAGTTTCGAGCTATATCTATGCAATCGTCGGGGCGGCTTGCCTCATCATCACCCACCCCTTCACCGCGTTGACCGCGGCGATTCTCGCCGTCTTCCTCATTCTCGCCAATTTCAAGAACCTGATGCGCATCTTCAAACAGAAACAAACCTGGTTCTATTTGCCGATTGCCGTCGTGTTGATACTGTTATTGGTCGGATTCTATGTCTTCCCGATGAATGGGGCGATGAAATCCGGTTATTACCGCATGTCCAACGAAGTTGCGGTCTGGACAAACATCGAATATTTGATCAAAGCTCGCGATGGTTCGTGGATCTACGCCGGCTTCTGGAATCCTAGTTGGATTCAGAGTCTCATGGACAACGCCGGAGAGACCCTCAACGGTTGGATCATCGATCTGTCCGTATTCGTCTTCTTTGCCGCCGGGGCGATTGTGGCGTTGACTTTGCTGCGCCGCAAAGGAAAACCGCTCTGGGGACTCGGCGCCGCTATTGTCATTTCCTTGATCCCTTTGACCTTCCGTTGGCGTGAGGAAATGCTCTTTGCGGTCCCCGTATTCACCATTCTGCTCATCTTCGTCACTTTGTGGGAGAAACAGGACCCCGTTAAAGAGACGTTGAAAGATTCTCTGCGAGCTGAAGCGAAGAATCCGGAGATTTATGTGCTGCTTTTCGCTTTGGCGTTGTGCTTCTTGTATTTGTTCTCCGCTTGGATGTGGACCTGGTCGCCATCGATCCTTCGGAAATGCCAATTCCCGTTCCGTTTCTGGGGCGTCCTCGATCTTATCTTCATCCTCATCTTCGTCATCGTGGCCAGGGTGTTCCGCCGTTATAACGTCACCAAATACGCGGTGGCCGCTTTCGCCGTGTGCCTCTATGTGACTTCGCATGCCCCGATCGACAAGCGGCTCAATGCCGAAGCGAACCGTGGCATGATGGAAGAGCCGACTTTGTCCATCGTCACCAACCAAAGCAAGGTCGGCGTCATGAACGAATATATGCCGGATGTCTTCTACCAAGACGATTACGCCCCGACCTATGCGAATTCGCTTTATGCGACCGTTAAAAACCAGATTCGTTACACCCATCGTTACGATTGGGGTTTAGAAGGATATCGCAGCCCCGTCTTCCTTGAAGGCGAAGGAACGATGAATATCGAGGAATTCTTCAGCCCGAACGGAACGTTCGACGTGACCGTCACCAGCGATGAGGCTTATGTCCAGCTTCCGCAGTTCTATTACGATGGCTACTACGCCCGTTTCACGCTCGATGGGGAGCGTTATAACGTCAAAGGCGAATATGTGGATGGCTTGGTGGCCTTCCGCCTGCCTAAGGGCCACTACAAAGCGGAAGTCCGTTATGTTGGACCAACCTCTTATCGGGTGTTTGCCCCGTTGTTCTATGTCGGCTTGGTTGGGGTGGTCGCCTTTGGCGTATCGCCTTATGCTATCGCCGCGATCCAAAAGAAAAAGAGCGCAAAACAAAGCGTCGAGGAGAAATAAGCTATGGCAAAGAAATTGATATTCTCATTCCTAAAAGGGATCCTTGCTGGGCTCGCGATCGGGGTCGGCGGTTTCCTGTATGTCATCATGTGCTACGCCGTCCCAGGCGAATTCGGCAAGATCCTCGGCTCCTTGTTATTCGCGGTCGGCCTCTTCACCGTCTGCACCTTCCAACTATCGCTTTATACCGGCAAGATTGGCGTCGTTTTTGAAGGCCGGCAGACAAAAGACTTCTATTGGTCCTTGCCCATCATGCTGATTGGCAACGCGATCGGCGCGGTCGGGCTCGGCTATGTCTGCTTTGCCATCTTCCGCAACACGTCGGTGATGGACACCATCGCCGCCATCAACGCTTCGCGTTTGGCTTTGGCGACATTCGAGAATTACTTTGTGATCGCCCTTAAGGCGTTCCTCTGCGGCTTCTGCGTTTATATGGCGGTCAAACTATTCTCGCTGAACCGGTTAAAACCGGTTGGCATCCTCTCGTTGGTCGCCTTCGTGTTTATCTTCGTCTACTGCGGATTCCAGCACTGCATCGCCAACATGTTCTATTTCGGATTCGGGAATTCATTCCCCGCCGAAGCGTTCATCAATTTGGCGTTATGCATCGTCTTCAATTCATTTGGGCCGATCATCGGGGTCCTTATCTTCAAGATGATCGACAAGGCAAAGGCAAAATAAATGGCACATATCCACGTCGTTTTGTTAGAACCGGAAATTCCTCAGAATACCGGGAACATCGCCAGGACCTGCGCGGCCACGGGTTCGTCTTTGCATCTGATTGAGCCCCTTGGCTTCAAAATCGATGACCGTTCTTTGAGAAGGGCCGGTTTGGATTACTGGGACAAACTAGATGTCCACGTCTATGAGAACATCGAGGACTTCTATAAGAAGAATCCCAGGGCGGATATTTATTACTTCTCCAAGAAGGCCCACCACGTCTACACCGATGTCGCTTATCCTAAAGAGGTTTATCTCATGTTCGGCAAAGAGACGAAGGG
>CAMYXQ010000011.1 GCA_947303105.1 uncultured Caryophanales bacterium
TATACGAAATGTTGGGAAATAGAAAAGCGTGCCTAGCCCGTGAGTTAACGAAGTTACACGAAGAATACATTCGCGGACCGCTCAGCGAGCTATGCGCCATCGATCCGGAAACGCTGCGCGGGGAAATGGTCATCGTCGTAGAGGGCGCTCCTCAAAAAGATGAAGCCCCTTCGGAGGAAGTAATCCTGTCCACATTAAAAGAACGCCTCGTATCGATGCGTTCTAAAGAAGCCATCGCCGCCGTCGCAAAAGAGCTGGGCGTGGCGAAAAACGAAGTTTACGACTTATATCTCAAGCATCTGAAGTAGGCTCTTCCAGATGCTTTTTCTTTTGGTGCCGCTGATAGAGGAAATAAGCGACGTGCAACATGGCGTATCCGACGACCGCGCCGCCTGCTAAAGCATAGCCAACGCCAAGATACGGGGTTTTGTAACGGAACTGATACGTGACTTCGCCTTTGGGCGCGATGAAGCCAACAAACCCGCCATCCAAGCGATAGACCTGAAGTTTTTCTTCAATCGCCTGGCCGGAGTCGCCGGTGTATTTCGCGGTGACGTGCCAACCGGCATCATAACCGAGCGTGGTAACCGCGATACGGCTTTCGCTGAAGTTCGTCTTTGCCGAAATATAGTCGGTCTGTTTGTAGTCAACATCGGTGAGAGCATATTCTTGCGAAGTCAATTTGGCATATTGGGCCTCGATCTCGTAGCGCTCCTTCATAAGAAGATATGGGTTCGGGGAGGCGCCGTCATCGCCATTCTTTTTCGAGAACACGATGTAGCGGACGCGGCCGGGGGCATAAATGCCAAAGAGGCCGCCGTAAGAGCCGCTCAGCTGGCTGTTCACGTTATCGAAGGAATGATATTCGTAGTTGAGAACTTTGTTCTCCTCTTTGATGGTGACGCCATCTTCCTCGAAGGTGTCACCGATCATATAGACGCGAGAGATGTTCTTGCTGGGATAGGCCATGAGGAAATAGGCGCCGGTCGGATCTTCGTTGAAATAGTCTGGCAAGGCATTGCCTGAGGGGGCGTTGATCGTCCAAACGAGTTTGCCATCCGGTTTGTCGTTCACGCCATAGTTTGTCCCGAGGAAAGATTGACCCGCTCGAGCGTTGGAGTAGGGACCTTTGTACGAATCGAACGAATCGTCGGTAAGGAAGGCGGCCGGATCTTGATAATGGAATCCATAACCAGGGACGTTTTGATAGACACGCGCTTTCAAGCGGGTGGTCAGGTTATTGTAAGGCAAGGCCGCGGTCGAGGGCGCTTCTTCGAAGCTCACCCATTCGGGGACAACGGCATCGTCATCGAAAATCGCGCCATCCAAGTAGACTTCTTCGTTGCGGACGATTTCCGCATAGCCGGAATTGCCAGATTTATCCTGGTAGAAGGCCGAATGATTCAACTTTGTTGTGTCGAGGGTCCCATCTTCTTTGGTGATGTCTTCCGCGCCCTTGCGGTAGGCTTTGTCGACGGCGTGGCCGAGCGGCAGGTAATACGGATTTTCGTAAATGCGGAATTTATTGTTCTTGAACACGCATTTGCTGCCGAAAGGAACGTTATAAAGGAAGTTGTCGTCGTCCCAGAGATCACCGAACCCGGTATCCTCGCTGACGATGGCGTAATATTTCATGCCCGTGGACAAATCAAACGCAAAGCGTTTGTTGTTGTAATACCCACTCCAGCGGCTCGAGATATTCTGATAGCCGTAAGGGCTGCCGGAATAATATTCGTTTTCGATGATATGGGAGTAATGGCTGAGATCGATGACCGCGTAGTTGAATAGCGAAGACCACGGGGTCGTTCCGTTATAGCCCATCGCATAGTTCATGTTCTTCTGGGCGGGATAGTCGGCATAGGCCCGATAGAGAGAGTGGGGGTCGTATTCTTTGGTGACGTACTGGAACGCTTCGGTGAGTTGGGTCGCGGTCGTCCAACCAAGCGATTTGTCATAACCGCCATTGAAGCTGCGGCCATAGCTGTAACTAGAACCATAAAGGAACGAAATATTGCCGCATACGCAGGCTTCAATCGCCACAAATCCCAACACAACCGGCCGAAGAGACTTCCGGTGCTGAAGGAAATAGATGACGACCGATTCGACGACGGTCAAGCCCATTTGATAAATCGATAGCCAGAGGGTCGTGTACTGCTTGCCGTTTCTGGTCACGTAAGCCGGGATGTTATAACTGCTGATCCAGTAGGTCATGTAGTTGTCGTTGGTGAATGTTTCGTCTTTTAAGACCCACCGCACCATGAAGAACGTAAGAAGCGTCGCTACAGCGACGATGCCAGAGGCAACGGGCAATTGCCACTTCGGGGCGTCTTTCAAATTGTCCATGCCGCGGCACGCCTGCCGGATCAGCAATGGCACCAAGACAATATACCAACGGCCGTAGCCGTCGCCGGTGAATGCGAAGAAGAAGAAATAAGCGAAAATCGTGAAGACGAGATAAGAGCAAAGGGCAAATCCAATCAGGTGTTCCCAATCCTTTTTCCGAACCGACTGAATCAGTTGGAAAGCGAAGAAGATGATCATCGGGGTGAAAATAAATAACGATGACGTCCAAGAGTCATACGAGGTGGTCGCTCCGCCGCCATATAGAGTCAGCCAAAGATAGTTGCAAGTCGGGAAGAAGAACGACACAATTCCCATCATTTCGCGTCCAGGATGGTTTCCGACCATCTCGAACATGCGGGCAAAAACGCGCTTCACGTCGAAGGTCTTCAAGGCATTCAACAAATCTTGCAGGTAGAAGTAGCCAATGGATTGGCCGCGGCCGCTTAGAGTGCTTTGGCGGACGGATGGGAGCACGCTCCATGAGCAAAGCATCAAACCCAACAGAAACGCTAATGCCCCAAGGCCTAGGGCCTTCCAGTTATCGGCGGCCTTTCTCGTTTTGATCGTCCAGAAGAAACGCCATAAGGCGTATACGGCGCCCCAGACGCACATGACGACGAGGAAGAAGAACGAAATCACGCCGAGCATCCCAATGGATAGCATCAAGGTGTATATCTTCCGTTCCTTTAGAACCCTTTCGATACCCAGCATGATAAGGGGCACGAACGGCACGCAACTGACGAAAGATGGGAACCCGACGAAGAAGTTCACGAATCCGCAGAAGGCGTAAGCCAAGCCACCGATGCGGGAGGTCGTTTCCTTAACGCCCATGTACTTGAGATAGGCGCGCATCGCGAAAGCGCTGCATACGCACTTGACCGTCGTGAAGATGGCCGTCATCTGCGGAACCCAAGCGCGCGGGAAGAACGTGTTCAAGAACACGAAGGGGTCAAATAAGCCGTAATACGACATTGTGCCGATGCTGTCGGCACCGAGATAAATCGCCGGATCGTAATGGATGAAATGGCCGGTTTTGAAGAAGTTCCGCCAGATATCCCAGTAACGGTAATAGAACTCGATGTACTGGCTCATATAGTCCCAGCCATACATCTGGGTTCCTTTGTTCCAAAGGAGGGAGTAGCCCATCCAAATGAAGCCAACAATGGCAACGAAAAGACCGAAGTAGAAGAGGCTGCGCCAGTTCAAAAGCCACGGAGTGTGCTTGCGCATCCACGCTAACGCAGGCTTTGTCTGACTAGCGCGAAGCTCCGCCAAGGTGGGTTCGGGTTTTTTCGCTTCGTTATTCGGCAACTTCCGGTTCAACCTCCTGTTCGGTCCCCGCCATTCCTAACACGTCGGATGTGGGAACGGAGAAGACGATGCCCTGACCTTTGGTGGCAAAGCCAACGGCGTTATTGACGCCTTCGAGAACGGCCTCTTTGATCGACCGCTCCACCATGATCATGACGATCTGTTTTTCGGGGGTGATACGAACCCCATAGAACTTTTCGATTTCCTTGTTGCCGGTGCCGCGAGCGGTGATGATCGTGCCACCGCGGGCGCCAGCCGCGCGAGCCGCGGTCATGACGACATCGGTAAATCCATCGTTTACGATGGCGAAGATCGTATCGTACTTGATATTGGATTGTGGCATGGGGTTTTCCTCCTTGACTGGCTCGAAACGTTGATTGCTTAAGAATTTGTAGGTGCTGATGCCGCCTAAGGCACCGATTTTGATGATGGCGCTGATGCCTTTGGTGACGCGGCTGGTATTCAGTCTGGTAGACAGTTCTTCACGGAACTCCCTCCATTTAGATAGGCGCAGAATCGTGAAAATGACATTTTTCTTTTCCTCGCCGAAGCCGAGCACATCGTAGAAGTCGCTTGTCGATGTGCCCAAACCACTGCAGAGGAAGGACGCAGCCGCCTCGTATTTGTTGGCCATGGCGACGACGCCGGAGCCCATGCCTTCGCGCACGACCGTGATGACGAGGCCAAGTTGGGCCAAATCGTGGGTCTTCTCATAGGGCGCTTCGGGGTTCGGGATCGGCGCGACATCCACCTGGGTGGGGGAAGCAATTACACGGACTTTATTTTTCATGCATCATCCTCCGCGAAATGAATAATCTGGTTGTCGTTCGGTTCGATGAAGCGTTTGCGGGCGCGCTGATAAACGAGCTGACGCTTCAACTCGGCGTAAACGCCGAGGAACTGAATGACGATAAGGGGCATTAGGGCAATCATCGCCACGCAGCCAAATGCATCGGAATAGACGGAATCCGATCCATGGTTTGCGTAAGCAAAACCGATGCAGAACGGCATAACGAAGGTGCTGGCCATCGGACCGGAAGCGACGCCGCCGGAGTCAAACGCGATCGCAAAGTAAATCTTCGGAACGATGAAGGACAAACCGAGCGCAACGGCGTAGCCGGGAATGGTGTAGTAAAGAATCGGGAACTGATAATGGGCGCGGACAATCGATAGCGAAACGCCGCCGGCGATAGCCAAAGCCATGACGATAAGAACGGTCCTCGAACGGATGGTTCCTTCGGAAACCTTCTCGATCTGGCGGACCAAAACATGGACGGCCGGTTCGGCCAAAACGCCGAATAAACCAAAGAGGGCGCCGATGCCAACCGCCAAGGGGAACAAGGACGGTCTCGATGGATCGCCAAAGGCGAAACCAACTTGTTGAGCAACCGGCAAGAAGCCACATTCGACGGCCGACATGAAGATAACTAAGCCGACGTAGACATAAATCAAGCCGACGAAGATCTGCAAGATACGCTTCATCGGCATCCGGACGAAAATCCAGTTGTAGATGAGGAAGAGGACAAACAACGGCACGACCGCAAAGGCGACATTCTTCAATTGGCCAAGAAGCGCCTCACCGATATGCTGCGCAAAGAAAGGCCAGAACGAAGACCAGGAGCTATAGCTCGCGGGATCGGGGAGATTGGGTGTCCACACCATGGCGTCGACATCCATAAAGAGGCCGAGAACCATGACGGCGATGATTGGGCCGACGGAAGCCAGAGCCGTGATACCGAATGAGTCATCGCCGGTACGACCACCGGACGCTCTAGACGCAGCAAGGCCGGCACCGAAAGCCAAAATGAACGGAACGGTAACCGGGCCGGTAGTGACGCCGCCGGAGTCAAAAGCAATCGGCAAGAACTTGGGATTCACCACGGCCGCGAGGGCGAAAACAATCGCGTAGAAGGCCAAAAACAAAACATTTAGGCGTTTATTGCGGAGAATTCGCATGACACCGATGACAACAAAGATACCAACGCCAATACCGATGACGAGAATCAGGAGCAGCTCACTGCAACCGATTTGGCCCGCCATTGTCTTGAGGTCGGGTTCGGCAACGGTAACGGCCACGCCGAGGATAAACGTCATCGCAATGATGATGAAAAGATTCTTTCTCTTGAAAAGGGTTTCGCCGACGATCTCACCTATACGGGTCATCGATTGGTTGGACCCGAGATTAAAGGACGTCAAACCGATGACGATCGCGAAAGCGCAGATAACGAAGCTGACAAGCAGTTGGGGACTGAACTCTTCTCTTGGGATAACGCCGGTGAAATAGATGACCACAATCAAAACAACGATTGGGACAACGGCCAAGAAAGATTCAAGGAATTGCCTAAACCAGTGCCTAACGCCTTGTTTGAACGCGGCGCGCCTTAGTTGTTTCTTGTCTTCTGCCACCGGGCCTCCCTCCTTTCTGCGTCTCTACGGGGTGACGCGGTTTCCAAAACAAAGTTTTGAACTCCTTCGGCATTTCCGTTTTAAAATCATACCGCTTTTTAGAAAGCGGATTGGTAAAAATCAATTCATAGGCATGCAAACCTAAACGGCCAAGCGGGTTGGACGGCTCGCCATATTTGTCATCTCCGATGACATAATGTCCGATGTTTCCGAGCTGAACGCGGATTTGGTTTTTGCGGCCAGACTCAATGTTGATATCCAAAAGGGCCAATCCGTTTTTGGCGGCCATCTTCGTGTAGTTCGTGATCGCAAGCTTCCCTACCGCTTTGTTTTTCGTGATGAAAACCAAATGGAGGTCGTTTTGTGTCAAATAATTCTCAAGACGTCCCCGGTCGGGAATATCTTCCCCTTCAACGATCGCGTAGTACCCGCGCTTCTCGACGATTTCCTGCCAATGGTTTTGCAGCGCTTCCCTGGTTTCGTAGTTCTTCGCGAAAACGAGGACGCCGGAAGTGTCTTCGTCCAAACGATGAACGACGAAGGCTCGGGCGTTGCGGTTCTTCGCGACAAGGTAATCGGACACGAATCGATAGGCGGTCTTGCCTTTTTCGCGATCGGTCGCGACGGAAAGAAGACCGGAAGGTTTATTAATCGCAATCAAATCATCATCTTCATAGATGATATCAAGCGGACGAAGCTGACGTTTCTTGATTTGGTTATAGGATACGAGGACTTCGTCCTCCGGATAGAGTTTGTAAGCGAATAAAGATACCGGAACCCCGCCGACAGCCACTTGGTGGTTGGCGATGATGTGCCGCAAGGTCTTGTTGGAGAGGTTGGGCATTTTCTCGGTTAAGAACGACAAAAGATCCGTCTCGTGATGGACCTCAAAAGTCTTCACCTTCGAGGGATCGATGAGTCCTTTTTGGCTGCGATGGGCTTTCTTGTCGTTCTTGTTCATCGCTTGATTATACAATAATCAACGATTTTAATGCGACAAATAATCGATTAACGAGTCCAAATGAGAAGTCATTACTTCTCGTCCATACTCGTAAGCTGCGTGCGTTTTGGCCTTTTTCATCTCGACCAAACCGACGTCTAAGGGTTTCTCTGGATAGACGGTAAAGAACCGTCCTTCGCGGGTCATTTTCTCTACAAAGTCGATTTGTTTGTTATAAAGGGGGCGATTCGTCATATACCCTTCGACGAATTTCGGATATTGCTTAAACCGTTTTGCGACCTTCTTTTCATCCTTCTCGTGAATCGCCTCTTCCGGGAACCGCCACCCTTCGTTTCTGGTGGTGATGATCACAATTTTCTCGAAGCCGTTATCAAGCGCGTGCTGGAATGGAATGCGTTCAACGTACCCGCCATCAAGCGCAGGCACGCCACCCACGAAGACGGGTTTCTTCACAAAGAGAGTCAATGAGCAGCTCGCTTCAAGTGAAGGATAGAAGTTTTCGTCAGAGCGATTGATATAGAGGCTCGTAAAGGCGGCTAAGTTCGTCGAGACGGAATAGAGGTCGGTTTTTCCTTCCATCATCTCTTTTTCGTTCATCGGCCTCTTTGTTTTGCCGCCTTTGAAGAGCCAGGGGAAATTCATTAAGGAGCCTCCGAAGAGAAACCTTAAGGGTTTCAGAAAGCGGATCGAGGTCATGCTGGTCTCTAAGATTTCCTCGTAGCGGCCAATGTCGTGCGAGGCGTAGTTGCAGGCGATAAGTGCGCCGGCGCTGGTGCCATACGCAGCATCCGCGTAAAGGCCGTGTTCGGCCAAAACATCGACAACCCCACTCGCAAAAGCGGCCCGGCTGCCGCCGCCTTGAATGATCAAAGCCCATTTCTTTTCAGACATATCTCATTCCTTTCCCTTAAACTGTGCATCAAACGCTTCGTACAAAGCATCGTTCAATGGTTTGAATTGTTCTGGTGGAATTTTGGTCACCGCCCGATCATAAGTGATGAGGCCGTTGGTTTCCGCTTCGACGTCAGACCATTGAGTTAATACGGCAACAGAAAGCCCTTCATGTTCAACCAGTGGTAGAACGTGTTCCAAGAAGCATTTCCTAAATGCTTTGAATAATGATTCTTGGTCGTGATAGATGGCATAGCCAAAATTCTTCTTGGTGGTTTTGTGTTCTGCGATCGGCCAAGAGAAACCACCGTATTCAGATAGCGAAAGAATCCTCTTCCCGTCGTTATGGAGGCGCGGGCGCCGGAAGTAGACGTGATGGCTATCAAAATCGCCGACGCCTTTATCGAACCAACCGGAAGTGGAATCGATGAGTCTCGTGGAATCCAGTTCGCGAAGAACGCCGGTCAGACGAACGGCATCGTATTGGCCCCATCCTTCATTGAATAAAGTCCAAGCGATCAATGAGCAGGAAGGCTGAAGAAGATTAGTTGTTTGAGAAATGAATTTCTCAAAGAATTCTCTGGATTGCGGATTTGCGCGTCCCATCTTCTTGTGGTTTTCATCATTGACCCGCAACTTGATGAAGGGGGCTACGACGAGTCGGAACGAAGATACTTGTTCCCCGGCGTTGACCATATCCTGGATCACAAGAATTCCGAGCTTGTCACAGAGGTAGTACCAACGAAGCGACTCGATCTTGATGTGTTTGCGGAGGGCGTTGAATCCAAATCGCTTCACGAGGAGCAATTCGTTTTCCATCGTAGAAGCGTCCGGCGGTGTCATTCCCGTTTCAGGGGAGTAGTAACCTTGGTCTAACAAAGCGTTCACGAAGATCGGGCCCCCATTCAAACCAACGAACTTTTTCCCATTGTGTGCGAACACAGAAACGGTACGAAAACCGAAAACGGAATGGATTTCATCGCCTTTTGTTTTCGCAATAACCTCGTATAAGTTCGGTGAATCCGGCGACCAAACGTGGAAATTCTCCGATAAATCGATAAGGTTCTCGGTATCGGGCTTGAGTGATTCTTTTGCCACAAGGCTACCTTGAAAATATATCTCGACGGCGGCCGTTTCCTTGCCATCATATTCCACCTTCAACGACTTTGATCCCAGGTTAGGAATCAGTCGGATGGATTCAATCAAAGAGGCTGGTTCGACATACTCAACATAGACGTCGCCCCAGATACCAGACGTTGCTGTATACCAAATCGTCCCGGGCTTGCGGACTTGTTTGCCACGTGGGTAAACATCACTGTCGGTATCGTCACGAACGACAACATGAATGCGGTCTCCGTTTGTCAAATGATCGATCTGGACGGAGAAAGGAATATAGCCGCCCTCGTGATGGGCGACATGTTGGTCGTTCCAATAGACATCTGCGATTTGATCCACCGCAGAAAAATGGATGATGGCGGCTTTGCCGCCAACTTCTTCGGGAGCGTTGGTTATCACCAACTCATAATGGAGAACATCGTCGTCCTCAATGGATTGCTGAATTCCGCTTTTCGGCGTCTCTGGAGCAAATGGAACGAGAATATCTTTGGTGTATTCAGCGGGAAACTTTTCGTCCTTCGTAATGGCAAAATGCCACAACCCATTTAACGAGAAAGTCGTGGGTCGCGCAAAATAAGGATTTGGGCATTCGGCGATTGATAAACGCTTCATAGATTATGCGGCAAGCCTATCATAGAATTCGGCGAGCTCTTTTTCTCCCTGCTCATCCAACTTAAAGGCGTAACGGAATCCGGGGATGACATTGAACTTCAATTGGGCCAAGCGTTCCGAAAGGTTCTTCACAGCCTCACCGCTCCAACCATAGTCGCCGAACGCGGCAGCTTTCTTGCCCTGAGCCAACGGCCAAACCAAGCCGTTGAGGAGGTCGTAGAATAAGACGATGGCATCCCCAACCAAAGTCGGAGAACCCAGCAAAACCAGGCCGGAAGTTCTGATTTCCTCGTAAATTTGGGGTTTAACCTCAGCATAATTCAACGCGGAGATCTCGAAGAATGAGACCTGCTTGCCATCCTTTTCAAAACATTCTTTGAGGTATTCGGCCATCTTGCGGGTATATCCATAAGCGGACGCGAAGACGATGGTAACGTGATTCGGGTCGTTCTTCGGCAAAGACGGCTCGGCCAGCGAGCGATAGATTTCGATCTGCTTTTTGATATCGTCATCAATGACCGGCCCGTGTCCCGGGCAAATCATCTTGATGTCGAGCGCAGACACTCGATCACACGCCTGGATGACGTACGAAGGGAACGGCCCGATGATGTGATCGTAATAATACTTCAGGGCCTTGTAGTAACCTTCTTTGTCCGGTTCTTTGCTCAGCAAGATTTCATCGCTGGCAAAGTGGGCGCCAAAGGCGTCGCAACTGACAAGAACTTTTAGTTCTTCAATATAAGTGAACATGACATCGGGCCAATGGAGAAGCATGCCGCTGATGAAACGGAATGTGTATTGGCCGATGTTCATCGTGCCGTTGGGTGTCATAGGTTTGCGGTTGAATGGCTTACGCAAAATCTTGTCGAGGTTCATCAAGGCCGCCGCAGAGGCAATAACGGTAATCTGTGGGTTGAGTTCCAATAAGGACTCAATGGCGCCGCTGTGGTCGGGCTCCGTGTGGGTGACGACGAGATAATGGATATCTTCGATGCGAGCAATCGAGCGGATGTGATCCAAATATTCTTCGGCGGTGACGGCTTTGTTGCCTTCGAAAACAACAACGCCTTCGTCGGTCTTCAACAGATAACTGTTGTAGGACGTGCCGTAGTCGGTGAGCACGGCAACGTCGAACACCTTCAAGGCGTGATCGACGACGCCGACGTAATAGAAGTCTTTTTGTAATTCAACGCATTTCATATAACAAACCCTCTTAGGCAATTATAAACAAAAGGAAGGGCTCCCATAAAGCCCTTCCTATCTCCGATTTTCCATCACTTGATGGAAATCTGGTACGGCGTCTCTTTCTTGCTCTCTTTGGGGAACGAGACGGTCAAAATGCCGTTTTCGTAGCTGGCTTGAATGCCATTCCGATCGATTTCACCGACATAGAAGCTGCGGCGGGTCGCGGAGTACCTACGCTCACAAAGGAGATAGTTCTTCTGTTCCTTCTGCTCTTTCTCCTTCTTAACGGAGATGGTGAGATATTCGTCTTTGTATGAAATGTCGATGTCTTCTTTTTTCACGCCCGGCAATTCGACGTCCATGACGTAGCGGTCCTCTTCTAACCGGATATCGGTGCGCATCGGATAGGCCCTGGCCTCGCTGGTGCCCCACAAATCGTTGAAGAGATCGTAAGGGAAGAGATTACGTTGTTCAATCTGGTACATAACAATCCTCCTTTTGGTTGTTTTAGCACTCGCACTTCCCAAGTGCTAATTGTATTGTAATCCCAATTTTGGCACTGTCAATACCTGAGTGCTAATTTTTTGAAGATTCTTTTCCAGCGGTTTTCTCTAACATAGTTAGAACCTCGCTTTCCGAACTCAAAAAATCTGGATAGGCGGCTATTTTCGCCCCCGGTTTCAGGAAAAATCCCTCCACTGCCGCGTTTGTTTTTTCAAGGAGAAGATCAACGTTTTTCTTCCATTCGCTCGGCCGAAATGGGGTTTCTTCAAAACGAGCGCGCACACAGTTTAGATAGGTGTCGCGGATAATGGGGGCCAGGTCATCCAACGCCAGGTTGCCCGGTTGGAATCGTCCGTATGGCGCCAACGTTTCCTCGACGTGCTTTGTGAACCACGATGAGAATTCGAGGAAGCCGTTCCCATCGTCACATCCGAAAATTGTCTTCATACCAATAAATAGACAAGAATCAGAAGATTTGACAAAAAAGCCGCCTCGAGGGCGGCAATTTCTTTATCGATTTGCTTATTTGCGTTTCTTGGCCATCGCGATATAGCCGAAGACGAGGCAGATGGCGGCGGCGACAATGGCGGCGATGCCGGCGACCCACATTCCCCAACCGAGGGAATAGCTGGTGTTGGCGGCGGCCTCTAATTCAGACAGCGGGACGGTGCAGATATAGAGAATGCCGGCGACAAGGACGAGAAGTCCGGCAACGAAGAAGAGGAAGCCGGAGAATTTCTTGCTGCCTTCCGGATTCGGGAGGCAAAGGATGGTCGCAAAAGCGACGAACACCGCGCCGATGATGAGGAGGGTGAAGGCCGCGATTGAGGCACTGCTGGCCTGAAGGCCATTGATGGTGAGGTTGCCGAGAACGACATCATAACCACGATAGACTTCGGTGGTAACGGCATTGGTAACCGGATCCGTGATCGAACGGATGACGCCCGGGGCCACCGGGAGGATAAAGACGACGAGAAGCAAGAGGAGCGCAACCGCGCCGGCTAAGAAGAGAAGGCTGGATTTCTTTTTCATAATTTTCACAATCTTTCGTTTAGAACGAAAACAATATTACTAAACCCTTTCTTTATTATCAAGAAACTATGCGGCGGTAATGGTAAGGGTCGCCGCCGAGGAAGTGATTGAGGTGACCGTCACGCGGTAATCGAAGGTTCCGCCATTGTTCATTTGATCGCTGTCATGGAAGTATGCGCGAGGGAAACAACTGCGATATGTGGCGAAATCAAACGATTTTCCTTGGGTGAACAGCGAGGAATTGTCGGCCACGCAAGGAACCTTTTTCCCCCGTTCGAGATCATAAGCCACATCAAAGTTCCGTTTTTGGGTGCAATCCATCATTTGGATCAAACGGTGTTCGTAGTTCCCAACAGACCCTTTAACGAAGTTATAAGCGCTGGAGTTGCTGTTAGCCAAATCGACGCGCTGGGTATCCCCATTGAAGGTGGTGACATATCTGGTTGGATCAAAGCTGGCATCGAGATCGACCATTCTGGCATCTACATGGTAGATGCGGATTCCAGGGGTGGTAAAACCGCGAATGCCGTTGATGTAGGCGCTCTGCGAGTCGGAAGCGTTGAGCTCGGTTGGCGTATAGAACTCCAAAAGCATGTATTCGTCAAAGACGGTGTTTTTCCATCCGTTGGATGTCGGGATGATCAAACACTCGCCGGTTGAGGCGGATGGATGTAAAGTGATCGTTCCGGGGCCTTGGAGAACGTAGGGGTTGAGCCATCCGAAATTCATCTTCGAGAAGGCATTGTGGTCAATGACGTTGGCGTCCATCATATCGACCCAACCCATCGGCCCATAGTTGGTTGTGTAATCGTCTGCCGACCCGGCAACGTAGTAGTCGGGAAGACCCATGAGGTGACCAGTTTCGTGGATATAGGTATGGGCATCAACTTTGTTGGAACCATAACCTTCGTACATATGGTCATAGCTGGCCCAGCAATAATGGTAGCCAACGGGGTTTTGTTTAAGCTTGTCTAAATCAGACTGGTAACGGATGTTCTCGAACACACTGGAATCGAAATAGGTGTAGGCCCAGAAGAGGTCCGGATCCAATCTCGTTTGATTCGAATAATTCGGGGCGCCATAAACAAGCCAAACGCCGTCGATGAAACCATCGTGGTTGTTATCAAACTCAATCCCTTTGGTGTTATAGGTGCTCTTGTACCAAGAGATGGCTCCCTCTAAGACGTCCCAGGACGCATCATATTGGCTATCATGCGAGCTATTTTTCAGGGCGGTCAATTCACTGGTGGAGAGGCCGCAGTTATACCACTCGCTGACAACGCCTTCGATGGTCAATTGCTTGAATGAGGATTTGTGATAGTAGGAAGCCAAGGACTCCCAGCCGGTTTCGCTCGGTGATCCGAAGAAAGTTTTATAGATGTCGTTTCTTGTCTTGTCCGTCGCTACCCCGGGATAATCGGTGAACTTGACGGGTATGACCAAAATGCGTTGGGTGCCCGAGGAAGGCAAAGGAAGTTCATATGTGGTGTTTTTGACGTCTTCGATCGTGTGGCCGGGGTTTTTGGTTTGGTAGGCATCGGTTGAAGGCGCGGCCGGAGCATAGCTATGGCCACCATAGTTTTGGGAGAGGTTTTCAGCAACCATCAAACCGTCGACGTGCTGAACGGAGGCGTCGCTGATGGCTGTGGAACTATCGCCTCCCTCGATGAGGGAAGTGAACCAATCGATGATGCTGCAACTTGTCAGCAATAGGGGTAGGGCTCCTAAGAGCAAAATCTTTCTTTTCATACGCCAAAAACCTCCGCGTAAAGTATGCCA
>CAMYXQ010000012.1 GCA_947303105.1 uncultured Caryophanales bacterium
CTTCACCGGCGAAGTCAAGGCGACCTCCACCTACAACGGCGGCTACAAGGCGGCTTCCGGCACCTACGAAGCGATGAACTTCGGCGCCAATGGCATCGGTTTCCGCATCCGCGTTGCGAAGGGAAGCGTTAAGCTCTCCGACCTCCAGTTGGAACTCCGCGCCGGCGATCTTTATCAGACCTATAAGATCAACCTGGCCGACGCCGTCACCGGCGATGGGGAAAAGAACCCCGAACTCACCGGCGAATTCCAGGACATCGTCATCAACCCGGGCCAGACCATCGATGATGAATCGACCACTTATCTCAATCTCGATGGCACTGCCTCCGACGTCCTCGTCCTTGGCATGATTCTCGGTTTCCACCTCTCCGCTTGCAGCGAAGAAGTCTCCGGCATCATCGAAATCGACGATGTTTTCACCTTTGTCGGTTCCACCCGCACCGTTCTCGACGACTTCAACCGCGATGTGTTGAACAGAGTCCCGAATGCTTGGTGGGGCGGCAGTGATTCCGCCGACAGCATCTTGGTCCGTCGCGGCGTCACCCTCAAAGACAAGAACTATACCTCTCCGGATCTCACCCTTGCCCCGCTTCCGACTGACACCTCGGTCGTCCTCGACCTCCTTGGTGACACCAGCGGCGCCAAAGTGGAATCTCTCAATGCCGCCGGCGAAGTCATCGAATCCGTTAATTGGTCCGCTTTGACCGCCGTTCATGGCACTGACGTCAAGGCCAAAGCCGCCGTCAATGGCGCTTATAGCCACCTTGCGGTCGCCCTCTCTCAGTTCCCGACCGCGCATTATCTCCGTTTGAGCTCGACCACCGAACTCGAACTCAGCCGTGTCTTCCTGACCTCGTTCGAAGAACCGAACCTCAGTCTCGAATATCCGCGCATCGACTCCGCTCACGCCGTTGTCTTCGACAACTTCAACCGCACGATTGCCAGTCTTGATGCTGACTGGGATAAATCCGCTCAGCTTCAAGCGAATATCGATGCTGGCATCAATGGCTTTGTCTCCTATGCCATGGGTGATCAAATCAGCACCGATGGTGATGTTCTCCACATCCCGGCCGCCGATGACTATGCCGAAGTGACCATTGGTTCTTCGCACTTCAAGGCTGGCATGAAGTACATCGTCTTCTCCATGAAGGGCGCTGACCTCAACCTCTTCCGCTTCAGCTTTAATGGCACTGACTTTGTTTATTTCAATGCCGGTTTGGCCGCCGAAGGCGTCAAAGGCTATGGCGATCAGGCCTTCCCGAGCCCCTACGTCCAAGAAGACGGCTTCACTTGGTATGTCTTCGATCTTGAACAGAACCACGTGACCGCCGGCGATCTTATCAACCTCTACTACACCGGCGCCGGAGCAATCGAAATCGATTCGATCTTCTTCGCATATGAAGGCCGCCCGGTCACGGACATGGAGTCCTATACCTTCAAAGATTGCAAAGATTTGGATCTCTCCACCTATCACTGGTGCCACGCAATCGATGATTTCGATTACAGCTACTATGGCATCGGAGTCGTTGGTGATGGCACCGCGACCTTCGATTCCTTCCGTGTTGAATACAATGGCGAGACCCTTTGGGCCAACAATGGCGGCCTCGTCGGCTTCCTCGAAGACGGCACCCCGTTAAAGGCCGGTCTTGTTATCCCGACCACCGACACCATCCTCTGGATTGATATGTTCGCCAGCGGATTCACGATGAATGCCGCTGCGACCGCGCATCTTCATGTTGGCGACGGCTTCACTGGCACAGTGACCGTCTTCGGCCTCTATGGTGGCGAACCGATGGTTATGGGCGTGGCTATGGGCGGCGCTGCCGTTACCATCCCGGCCAACACCTACACCTATCTTGGTGGCGTCAACCTTCAGTTCACCCCGGAAATGGTCATGGTCAGCTTGGTTGGCGATGGCGTTCTCACTTTCGAAAGCTTCCGCATCGAAAACAATGGGCAGACCATTTTTGCCAATAACGGTTTGGTTATGCAGAACCTCGACACCGGCGCGACCATCGCTCCGAGCGATGTGATCCCGACCACCGGCATCACCGCCATGATCGTTCCTTCTCTCTCCGGTTGGACTCCGGCCGCCGGCATGCTCCACTTCCACTATGGTGGTTGGGGACACGATACCGAAGGCACCATCCAAATCGCCTCGGTCGCCTACGCTTCCAGCGTTATGCCGTACGATTTTGCGATCTCTCAGTTCTCTGAGTAAACCCACATCATATTCATTCCCCAGAGGGGCCAACCGCGCCCCTCTGGGATCCCTTGTTGGAGGATTTTGTTATGAAATTACAGACAAAAACGATGTTCACTGCCATCTTGCTGGCGGCTTCCGTGTTAAGCGGCTGCGGCGGAGATAGCGACAAGATTGTGTTGAAAATCGGCTTTTGGCCGGAATCGAGCGACACCCAAGATGTGGCCATGTACCGTCAATGGGCGGATCGCTTCGTCGAGGATTATCCCCAATATGAGATCAAAGGGATGCCTTACACCTACAGCACCGAGACCGTCGGTCAGAAATACACCAACGGCCAGCTGCCGGATGTTTGGCAAACCTGGTTCACCGAACCATCCAAACTGATGAGCAAAAACATCATCCGCCCCATCACCAGCCATCTCCACGCCCTTGGCTGGGACGACAAAATGGATGATGAAATGCGGGCATCCCTTACCTTCAATGGTGAGATTTATGGTGTCCCAAGAGATGGTTACGGCTTAGGTCTTCTCATTAATAAGAAGATTTTAGGTGACAATGGTTTGCTCCCCGAAATCAATGGCGAGTATTCCATCTTCAATGAGGATGGCAGCCCGGCCTATCCGCAGACATTCACCGAAATCATGGAAATGTCCGAAACGATCATTGACCAAGACAACGCCAAAGGCTTCTTGATGTATTCCGCCGACAAGAATGGCGGTTGGGTTTTCTCCAACCTCGCCTGGAACTACGGCGCCGTCCTCGAAAGCGAAGTCGCCGGCAAATGGACCGCCAGTTTGGACCACGCCGGTGCCATCAGCGCCCTCGAATGGATCAAAGAGATGAAGGTGAATGGCTATCTCCAAGACACCGTCGCCTGCGTCTATAACGATTGGTATTCCAACATCGGCGAGAGAGTCGCGATGGCGGTCGTCGGCAGCGACGTCCTCCAAAACGCCAAATTACTCGGAAATGTATCGATGGACGACCTCGCCTTCGTTCCGATGCCGACCGGGGACGGCACCCATCATTATTCCCTTTACGGTGGCACCCCATTCGTCTTCACCAAGAACATTTCCGATGAGAAAGTCGAAGGCATCCTTCGTTTCTTCTCCTATATCGGCCGTTCGCCCGAAACGACGGAAAAGAACATCCTTGCTAAGCAAGAAGGCTATGCCGTCGCCGAAAGAAAGGGTCAGCCGATCCTTCCGTCGATCATGCCGTGGAAAGACCCTGAATTCCTTGCTGAAGCGAAGCGCCTCGAAAGCGACCACGTCAACGTCAACATGACGGACTACGCCCCGTTCTTCGATAGCATCAGCATCAACAAGCACGCCGAAGTGCCTTATAACGCGCAGGACATGTACGAGGCCCTCGACGTCGCCATCCAAAGCGTGTTCACCCAGAAAGAGACCGCGAATTGCCGCGCGTTATTGACCACGGCTTCCTCCACCCTCCAAGCCAAATTAGACGCCGGCGTTAACGCCTAGATGAAATGAGACAAAAAGTTCCGCACCGCAAAAAGAGTCTGAAATCGCGGCTGAAGAAAAATCTCTTCGGCTGGGCTTTCATCATCATTCCGTTGATTCTTTTCGGGCTCTATGTCTGGTACCCAATGGGTCGGAACTTTGTTCTCAGTTTCCAAAAAGACTATTTCGATTCGACCTTCGTCGGATTTGATAACTACATCGCCATCTTCCATGACCCGGTTTTCGCCAAGGCCTTAAAGAATACCTTCCTTTATATCCTTTGGTCGTTGGTCATCGGCTATTTGGTGCCGGTTATTCTCGGCTTCTTGCTGTCCGAGGTTTTCCATGCCAAAGGCGCGTTCCGCGTCATCTTATATCTCCCCTGCATGATCAGCGGCATCGCGGTGGTGTTTCTATTCTCCACGATGTATGGCGACACCAGTACCGATTTATTCAACGTCATCGGTTCCTGGTTCGGCGCGGATACCCAACCGTGGAAGGGGAATGTGCATTTGATCATTCCTCTCATCGTTTTGGCGATGACTTGGCGCGGCGCCGGATCGACCTCCCTCATTTACTTGTCCGCTTTCCAGTCCATCGATGACACGATGTACGAAGCCGCCCGCATGGACGGCGCGTCTGTCTGGCAGAGATTCTGGCGGCTGACCGTTCCGGCGTTGAAAGGCACTTTATTGACCTTATTCGTCTTACAGATCATCTCGGTGTTCCAAGTGTTCTATGAGCCCTTGGTCATCGGCCCGAAAGGAGGACCTTTGTCCTCATCCATGTCCTTACAGCTTTTGAGCTACTTATACGCCTTTGAGGACTTTGAGCACGGCAAATCGGCGGCCACGGCGATCATCTTGGTATTGATTATCGTTGTCTTCACCTTCCTTTACCGTTTTGTCCAAATGCTTTTGGATCCGATGCGCGGCAAGAAGGGGGAACGCAGAAGATGAGAAAGACCCGGACCCCCAAGCGCGTGTTCATGCGCTTCAAAGATAAGCGCGGCGGCTTCCTGAACTTCGCCGATTACCGCAATCCCGCCAACAAAGTTGGTTATGTGTTCATCATCGTCATTTTGTTGTTCTTTTGCTTCGTCGCGCTCTTCCCGATCGTCTTCCTCTTCGCCTCTTCGATGAAGAGCGTCGAAGAAATCAACTCCAGCACCTATACTTTCTGGCCTCAGGTCTGGGATTGGGAAAAGATCAGCCGGCTTTGGGAACGGTTCGATTTCGGCCGTTATTACCTGAACACTCTCGTCTATGTCGTCGGTGCGGTGGTTTGCGCGGTCGTCTTCAATAGCCTCATGGCATATGGCGTCGCTGTCATTAAGCCGCGTGGGCACAAGATCATCAACACCCTCATTTTCTTGGGTTATATGGTTCCGACGATTCTGAACATATTCCCGTTGCTCCAAGAGATTCGGGCTTTTGGGTTCCTCGATCCGGATCACCAATCCTATCTGACCTTCTTGCCCTTGTGGCTTGGCTTTGGCGCGAACGCCTACTATTACATGCTGTTCCGCGACTATTTCAGCCGCCTCCCGAAATCCTTGATTGAGGCCGCCGAAATGGACGGTGCTTCGCAGTGGCAGATTTTCACCCGAGTGATTCTTCCTTTATCGCGCCCGATCATCGGCATCGTCGCCATCTTCTCAATGACGGCATCTTATAGCGACTTCTTGCTGCCTTACTGCGTCTTACAAAGCGAGAAACACCAAACCATCGTCGTTGGCATCTATAACATTTCCAATATCAATCCGCCGCTTCAGACCCCGGATTTCCTATTGTTGATTCTCTTATCCATCATCCCGCAGATCATTATCTTCCTCATCTTCCAGCGGCAGATCATGAACGCGGGCGCTGGAAAAGGGAGCAAGGAGTGATTTATGGCAAAAGTCGCGACCCGTTACTTAGAAACCCATCCCACGAAACTGATCGAAAAGGGATTTCACCCCGATCGTAACATGGTTTCCGAATCCCTTTTCGCCTTAGCGAATGAATACTGCGGCGTGCGCGCCTTCTTTGAAGAAGGCAGCTCACTGCCCTCTCTGATCGGCACTTACTACAACGGCATCATCGAAAAAGCGTTGGAAGACACCCCCAATGCCTATAAAGGCATCGTCAAACGGGGCCATTTCACGATCAATTCGATTAACTTCCTTAAAGTGAGAATCGAAATCGATGGCGAAGTTTTGGATTTAGGTAAATCCAAAATCCAAGATTTTGAACGTATCTTGGACATGGATGACGGCTTATTGGTTCGTCGTTTTACCTGGTTAGTCGGCGACAACGGAGTCGAGATCACGTTCCGCCGGCTTCTCAGCATGACTCGTCCAGAGGTCGCCTATCAATCCATCTCTTTCATCGCGAAGAAAGCCGCCCATCTGAATATCTCATTTGAACTAGATGGAACCATCCTCCATTGGGGCAATCACTGCTACTGGGATCGCGGCAGCGAATTTACGAAAGATAACAGGGCATACGTCTACGAAACCACTCCGACCACCAATCAGTCATTATTGTCCCTCATGGAAATCCAGTCCTCCTGGCAACCCAAGTCTTCCGAGACTGAAGAGAAGCGGGCGATCATCCATTACAGTGGGGATCTTGAGGCCGGCAAGGCGGTTGAGTTCGAGCGTTTTGTCAGCAACATCGCCGGAAAGAAACGCCTCTCCGAAGAGCAATCCCTGGCCAAGGCGAAGCCGGCATTAGAGAAAGCCTGCCGTGACGGATTTGCCCAATTATTGTTGGAAAATTCCAATTTCTTTGCAGAATCCTATCAAAAATCATTGATCGAAATCGATGGTGATCCCGCCGACCAACAGGGAATCCGCTTCTGCTTGTTCCATCTGATTCAGACTTACCATGGTCTCGAAGAAGATAACAACATCGGGGCGAAAGGCCTAACCGGCGAGGCATATTCCGGGCACGCTTTCTGGGATTCGGAAACCTATTGTTTGCCGTATTACCTTTTTAGCGACAAGAAGATCGCCAAGAACTTATTGCTTTTCCGTTATCACACTCTGGAACAAGCGAAAGCTCGTGCGAAAGATTTGGATTGCGTCGGCGCCTGCTATCCGATCGCGACGCGCAACGGCGAAGAGGCCTGCGCGTTGTGGCAGCACGCCTCAACCCAAATTCAACCCACCTCGGCGGTCGGTTATGCTATCCAGCATTACATGACCCTTTATGAAGACGACGCTTTCATGCGCGACTATGGCTTTGAGATGTTGCTTGAGATCAGCAAGTTCCTCTATAGCCGCGGGCAGTGGAACCAACACCATACGGCCTTCGGCTATTACGGCGTTATGGGTCCCGATGAATTCCAGGTCATGGTGAATCACAACACCTACACCAATTTAATGGGCAAAAAGATCATCGAATATACCCTTGGGTTGATTGATGATTCCAAGTACCGAAATGAGTCTTTGCTTTGCAAAGCCGGTTATAACGATGAATTGATTCGTGATATGCGGACCGCCTGCGGCGCGATGCGGATCCTTTATGACGAGAAGACCAAACTCTTCGAGCAGCACGATGGTTTCTACGATCTTCCCCATATCGATGTTGACGCCATCCCGCCTGAGGAATTCCCCCTCTACAGCCATTGGAGTTACGACCGCATCTACCGCAACGACATGATCAAACAACCGGACGTGTTGATGTTCTTGTTCTTATATAACCAAGACTTCTCTGATGAAATCATCAGAGCCAACTATGAGTTTTACGAACCGCGTTGCATTCATGAGTCGTCTTTATCACCCTCGATTCATTCGATCCTCGCGGAACAAATCGGGAAAGAGGACGAGGCTTTGTCGTTCTTTGGCTTTGCCACCCGTTTGGATTTGGACGACTATAACCGCAACACCTGCGAAGGATTGCATATGACTTCCATTGCGGCCGCCTGGATGAATATCGTTTATGGCTTCTTGGGTCTCCGTAGCGAGAGGACGATTCTTAAAATCAACCCACGGCTGCCATCTCGCTGGAATTCTTATCGCGTCACCTTGCATTATCGGGAAGCGACGCTCAGCGTCGAGGTAAGAAAGGACCAACTGATCCTTCATAGCGATAAACCAGTCCAACTTTATGTTGGCAATGAATTGCTTCATTTAGATGGAGAAAAAACGTTTCTAAGATGAAAACTTTGCTGACCAAAAAAGGATGGAACCAAAATGACATCATTCAGGATGGCAATTCCTTTTTGGTCGCAAACGGGCATCTTGGTTATCGTGGCACCTTAGAAGAATATGGCGCGGACCAACTGGTCGGCCTCAATCTCGGTGGGGTTTATGACCGGAGCGGAAACCAGTGGCGCGAACCGATCGTCATGCCTAATCCGTTCCTTCTTTTGGTTGAAGCGGACGGGAAACCGATTCAGGTTTTCAAAGAGAAAGCCCGCCATCACGAAATCTCGCTCACCGATGATGGGGTATTCCATCGCCGTACCGAATTTAAAGACATCATGATTGAGTCGGAGCGCACCGCGAGCCACGCCGACGATCGATTGGTGTTAGAGCGTTTCCGTCTCATCGCAAAGAAGAGACTCGCCATTACCGTTCTCATGGGCATGGATCCAGAGATCGCCGAATTGGCCGGCCCTCATTTCAAGAGTGCTGAGTATTCAATCCAAGACAACCGCATCCGCTTTGCCGGCGAGACCAACGAGGGCAAAAAACTCTTTGAATCCGCCGTCTATGAATGCGCGGAAAATCTCGAAAGCGTTGGCAAAACCCGGCTAAAACTTTCAAAAATCGTCGAAAAAGGTGAGATTCTCACCATTTCTGTAACCAGTCTTATTAGTGAGACCGAACCATTCGATCCGGTCGCAAACCGCTTTGAGGAAAGCCTTCAAGCCTCCCGATTGGCGTTCGAAAAGAAACTGGCAGCCGCCGATATCGGTCTCCGTGGGGATGCGGCCGCAGAAGCCGATTTACGCTATTCCATTTACCAGTCGCTCATCCTAGGCGATCGCGAACGAACGAGGTGCATCTCGGGTCGCGGGTTATCAGGGCAAACCTATAAAGGCGCCGTGTTTTGGGATACCGAAATCTTCTTACTGCCTTTCTTCACGCTCGTTGACCCTCGAGTGGCGCGTAACTTAATTCTTTATCGCGTTAAGACGCTCTCTGGCGCCATGGCGAAAGCCGAGGGATTAGGGTACAAGGGCGCCTTCTATGCTTGGGAGTCCCAAGACGACGGCTCAGAGCAATGCTCCAAGTACAATGTTACCGATCCAGAAACCGGAGAACCGGTTCGGACCTATTTTGGGGAGAAGCAAATCCATATCTCCGCCGACATTCCTTACGCGATTGAAAAGTACATCGAGCAAACCGGTGACAAATCGATTCTTGATGAGGGTGCCCGTGAAGTGATCGAAGAATGCGCTCGCTTCTTTATGAGCCGGGCCGAACTTGGTGAGGACGGACTTTATCATCTGAATGATGTCATCGGGCCTGACGAATATCACGAAGGCGTGGACGACAACGCATTCACTGCCTATATGGCGGAAGAGACATTGCGTTTCGCTCTCAACCGAACCAACGATGAAGACCTCCGTCAGGAAATCGCACGCTACTTGGATCATTGGTATTTGCCAAAGCCAAACGCGGATGGCGTCATTGAACAATTCAAGGGCTACTTTGCCAAAAAGGATTCGACGATCGAAGAGCTTCGCTCGTCTCTTCATCACCCGAATGAATATTGGGGCGGCGAGAACGGAGTGGCAACGCCGACCAAAATCATTAAGCAAGCCGACGTCATCGCCTTGATGGCGTTGTTGCCACATCGTTTCTCAATAGAAACGCAGATGGCCAATTATGAGTATTATGCCCCACAGACCGAACACGGCAGCTCGCTCAGCGATTCCATGTATGCGATCGTTGGGGCGCGGATCGGAAAGACGAAAGAAGCCTATGAACATTTCCGGAAGACGGCCTCCATCGATATCCGCGGCGCCAGCAAACAATTCGCCGGTGGGGTTTATATCGGCGGCACTCATCCGGCGGCCAATGCCGGGACCGTCCTCGCCGTGACTCAAGGTTTCTTAGGGTTACAGATGCATGGCGGCGAAATTACGGTGGATCCCAAAATCCCCAAACAGATCAAATCGATTCGTCTGCGTTATGTCGCAGGCAATTCCATAAAAGAAGCGACGATCGATCGCGATGGCATCAAAACCATCAAGGAGGTAGCTCATGATTAAAGGAATCATCTTTGACTTGGATGGCGTTCTGATCAGCACGGACACGCTGCATTACCAAGCTTGGAAAAAGATTGCCGACGCGGAAGGCATTCCTTTCGACGAGACGATCAACAACCAACTTCGCGGTGTGTCGCGCATGGCGTCGCTTGAGATTATTCTTCGCAAAGCGAAGAAACAATACACGCAAGAAGAAAAAGAAGCCCTTGCCGAACAAAAAAACCAATATTATGTAGACTCCTTGAAAACATTGAATCCGGAGATGGTGAGCGCGGAGATCCGCGAACTGCTCGCCAAATTCAAAGCCGATGGTTATAAACTCGCAATCGGCTCTTCGAGCAAGAACACCCAAGCCATTCTTCAAGCGATCGATTTGGTTTCGCCATTCGATGCGATTATCGATGGCACGATGATCGAACGGACCAAACCCGACCCCGAAGTCTTCCTCAAAGGAGCGGCTACCCTCGGACTAGAACCGCGCGAATGCTTGGTCATCGAAGATGCGGCTTCCGGGGTCAAGGCCGCCAAAGCCGGCGGATTCATCGCCGTGGGTATTGGCGACGCAGCCAAAAACAAACTCACGGATTATCCGATTCAGTCTTTACTAGAAATCCCCGAAGTGATCCAAAAAGCCCAAGCTCCGGCGATGGTCATCACCCATCTCAAGAAAATCTACCCGAACGGATTCGAAGCCATTCGCGATTTCAGTTTGGAAATCAATCGGGACGAGTTTGTGGTGTTTGTCGGACCTTCCGGCTGCGGCAAATCAACGATTCTCAGAATGATCGCCGGCCTCGAAGACGTCACCGATGGCTCCGTGGTCCTAAATGGTGAGGATGTCACCGACAAAGATAGCAAAGACCGCAACATGGCCATGGTTTTCCAAAACTATGCTTTGTATCCGCATCGCACCGTGGCTGGCAATATTTCGTTCCCGTTGGATGTCACCAAGAGAACCCCGATTAAACACTTCTTTGATATCAAATGGCGCAAAGCTCGCAAACAACAAATCAAAGAAGCGGTCCAGCTTGCGGCGGAACGCGTCGGTCTCGGTGATTTGTTAGATCAGAAGCCCGAGAATCTTTCCGGTGGTCAGCGTCAGCGTGTCGCATTGGCGCGCGCTCTTGTTCGCGATCCGAAGGTCTTCTTGCTTGACGAACCGCTTTCCAATTTGGATGCCAAGATGCGTGTTCAGATGCGTAGCGAGATCACCCGCCTGCACGACAAACTCAACACTATCTTCATCTATGTTACACACGACCAAGTCGAAGCCATGACCATGGGCACCAAAATCGTGATTCTCAAAGATGGCGACATTCAGCAAGTCGGCAGCCCGCAGGAAGTGTTCATCAATCCGGTGAACCTCTTCGTCGCCGGGTTTATTGGCACCCCGCAGATGAATTTCTTTGATGCCGTCATCAACAAAGATGCCAAAGGACACTGGGCGGAGCTAGGCGGCAAACGCATCGACTTGCCGGCCGAAAGGCTGAAAGCCTTCCCAGACGAGATGCTTGGGAAAGAAGTCACGATGGGCATCCGTCCGAAAGCCATCTCCGTCGAAGGCGACCTTGCCTTCAAAAAGCAAGGATACGAAGCCAAGATCGATCTCTTCGAACAATTGGGCGAAGAAACTTTGGTCTACGCGAAGTTCCTTGAAAAAGACATCATCATTTCCACCAGCGGCCTCGGCCGTTTCACTAAAGGCCAAGACATTGGAATCTCGTTTGACGTCACCAATGTTTGCCTCTTCGACAAAGAAACGGAAAATTCATTGCTATGAAAGGGATTTTGAGAGGATTTGTATCGATTTTGTGCTTAGCCCTTTTCGGCTGCTCTGTCGTTTCAAATTCATCTGAATCCGTTTCCGAATCCTCTTTCTCAACCTCGGAACCCGCTTCCGATAGCGTCCCCTCCTCCATTCCTAAAGACGAGGCCGGTTTCCCGATTTTGCCTTCCAGTTATCTATCACATGAGGATCGCGCGCATTCTTTCGGAGCGAAGGTCGACGGCGTGCCCCTGTATGCAGGCATGCGCCTGTATCTAGGCGATGAGGAAGTGCCCGTTTATCGCGTCTATGTGAATACAACCTATCGTTGGGATCCCGAAGCGAAAGTTCGCACCGAGAATGGCGTGGCATCGATTTCGATCTCTTCCGGCGCGAAATTGACTTTGCAGACAACTTGGGTCGCCAATGGGCATTACGAAATCTTGCCCTCCGCGAAAAACATTGCCTCCACGCCGGATGACAATTATCGGACCCTTTCTTTCGAGATCAACCAACCTGGTGACTATACGATTGGTTATCGCTCCGAAAGAACGCTGCATCTTTTCGTGCATGACATCAACGAACCGAAACACGACTCCTCTAACTCGATGTATTTCGGCCCCGGGTTGCACGATCGAAGCAACGATAATCGCCTCTCCAGCGATAGCAGAATCAACCTAAGTTCGAATACCAAAGTCTATTTGGCCGAAGGCGCGATCGTTCGCGGCATCTTCGTTGCCAACAACGCTTCGAACATTGAAATCTGTGGCCCCGGTTTCATCGATGGTTCGGTCTTTGACCGAAACGCCACGACGGGAACCGCGAAAATTCCTTTGGAATTCAACTATTGCTCCTCACTCA
Organism: uncultured Caryophanales bacterium; assembly: GCA_947303105.1. Classification (GTDB taxonomy): domain Bacteria; phylum Bacillota_I; class Bacilli_A; order RFN20; family CAG-826; genus UBA4951. The sequence goes on from CAMYXQ010000012.1 coordinate 12,506, forward strand.
AATTCTCTTCTTTCGCGATGCTCGATCCGGCAGGGTGGTGCTTCAACCTCTACTTCTCGACCGACATCGAACTAAACGGAGTAAAGATCATTTCGTCCCGTTCCAATGGTGACGGAATCAGTTTGCAGAGCTGCCAGAGAGTCAAAGTCAGCAACTGCTTCGTTCGAACTTATGACGACTCCATCGTCGTGAAAAACTACCCGCGGTGGAGCGATCGCAACCAAGAAGGGACGACCGATGATATTGAAGTTTGGGGTTGCTTGATTTGGACTGACCTCGCGCAATGCCTCGAAGTGGGCTACGAAACCGTTGGTCAGAAGATGGAGAACATCCATTTCCATGACATCACTATTCTCCACGCGAACCATAAAGCCGCCCTGTCGATTCACAACGCCAACAACGCGAACATCAAGAATGTCCGTTTTGAAGATATTCGCATCGAACACTTAGATGTAGGGCAAGGCGATGGGTCGAATCTCTTGATCGATTTCAGCGTCGCCCATTCTTCGACTTGGAGCGACCAACATAAGGTCACCGGCCTTGGATCCGTCGATGGGGTCGTCGTCAATAATATCACTGTCTTACGTGGGCAAAAGACCCCGGGCATCTCAATCCGCGGCAGTTATGAAACCCGTTCCGGCTACGCTCATGAGGTTCATAAAATCACTAATGTCGCCTTATCGAATATCGTTTTGCGAAGCGAACGAATCGGCACGAATTATGCGAAATTTGCCGTCGAATATGCCGAAAACATCACCGTAGACGGCACCGCGATTTGACGCCGGGGCCCTAGACCCGCATCGGGTCAGGCAACAAAAAAGATTTATCTTTTGTTTTCAAATGTGATAATTGTTGAACAAAGAGGAGGAACTTCCTATGCCGATATTCGACGATGTGGCGTGGAATTTCACGTTAGATAACTTTGGCAGCGTTTGGTCTTTGATGGTCCAACTTGGTCTGCTTCTGATTTCCTTGCTTCTGGGGAACTTGCTCGTTAAGACCATCCCCTTCCTCCGCAAAGCATTCATCCCTGCGAGCTTGCTTGGCGGCGTCCTTCTTTTGCTCCTTAACCTGTTGGTGAACTTCA
>CAMYXQ010000013.1 GCA_947303105.1 uncultured Caryophanales bacterium
CGAAATCGGTCGCCCCGGATTTGTAGAGATCCATCGGCAGGAAGCGATAGCCGCGGTCCAACATCTCGACGGCGATTCTTAACCCCTTCTCGATTTCTTTCTCTTTCTCGCTTAAGGGGTTGATATGACCGGCGTCGCGGGTCCGATACTCCTCAATCTTCTTGAGGACGGCTTCTTTGCCGGCGACCATCGTCGCGATATCCCACTTCGTGCAGCGAATCGTGAAGAACGCCGCGTAGAACTGCAACGGATAATACAGTTTGAACCAGCCCGTTCTGACGGCGTCGATGACGTAAGCCGTCGCGTGAGCACGCGGGAAGAGGTATTTGATTTTCTTACAAGACTCGATGTAATACTCCGGAACCCCATGGTCGCGCATCATCTTAATCTGTTCCGCGCTCGGGGAGGAATCTTTCTTACGGACCTTTTCCATGATTTGGAAAGCGTCGGCGTTCGGAAGCCCCTTCGAAATGAGATAGTTCATGATATCGTCGCGGCATCCGATGACGCCGTCGATATCAGCGGTCTTGTTCTTGATCAAGTCTTCGGCGTTATTCGTCCAGACGTCCGTACCGTGCGATAGACCAGAGATGATCAGCAAATCGTTGAATCGTTTCGGACGGGCCTCATTGAGCAAACCCTGGACGAAGGAAGTGCCGAATTCCGGCAACCCCAAAGCACCCGTCGTGAACTTCAGCGGGTTATGTTTGAGTTCCAGCGCCTTTGGCGAGGTGAATAAGGACAGAACCTTTTTATCGTCCATCGGGATGTCGGTGAGAGAAACGCCCGTCATCAAAGAAAGGGTTCTTAAAACACGCGGGGTATCCTGTCCGAGCAAGTCAAGTTTGAGAACCTCATCGTGCATCGAACCGAAGTCATAATGGGTGGTCAGCCAGTCGGAATCCAATTCGTCGGCCGGATATTGATACGGGGTGAAGTCGAAGACCGACATGTCTTTCGGGATGACGACAATGCCGCCTGGATGCTGGCCGGTCGTGCGTTTGACGCCTTCGCACTTCTTCGCAATCATCGTGATCTTCGCCGAGGAAACCGTGTTCAAATCGATGCCTTGGCGTTCCAAATAGCCACGGACATAACCGAATGCCGTCTTGGTGGCGACCGTGGAAATCGTGCCGGCACGGAAGCAATTGTCGGCGCCCAAAAGCTCTCTTGTAAACGCGTGAGCGCGCGCTTGATAGTCGGGCGGGAAGTTCAAGTCGATGTCAGGGACTTTGTCGGCATGGAAGCCAAGGAAGGTCTCAAACGGGATCGATTGACCGTCGCGGACCATCTCAGTACCGCAGTCGGGGCACTTCTTGTGCGGCATATCAAAACCGGAATGGTACTTCGGATCGTCATTCCATTCGAAGTGTTTACACTTCGGGCAGAGATAATGCGGCGGCAACGGATTGACTTCGGTGATTTTGGCCATCGTCGCGGCGAAAGAAGATCCGACCGAACCACGGCTGCCGATGTAGTAACCATCTTCGTTGGCCTTGGCGATGATGCGATGGGCGATATAGTAAGTGACCGAATAGCCGTTCTCGATGATGCCGGATAACTCTTTTTCCAGACGTTCGACCACTTTGGGATCGGGATTATCCCCGTATCTTTCGTGGAGGGTTTCGTAGCAAAGATTTCGCAATAATTCCGCAGAACCCGGCAAATTCGCGTCCGGAGCATAGGTTTTTGTCGTTGTCGGTTTGACTTCTTCGATTTGGGCGGCAACCCAGTTCGAATTCAAAATGACATATTCGCGGCACTGCTCTTCGGGCAGCCATTTGCGGAAGGATTCCATCATTTCCTCGGTTGAGCGGAAATGCTGATCGGGGTTCTCGAACGGCGGCATTCTGTCGCGGCGGGGCGGGTTCAAAGGATGACGGCCACCGCCGACGGCCTTGGTTGAGATGAAGACATCGCGAGCGATCTTATCCTCAGGATCGACGTAATGGCAATCGCCGGTCGCGACGACAGGGATGCCGACTTCTTTGGCGGCGTCGATGATGAGATGCAATGTCTGCATGAGACGTTCTTCGTTCATCTCGCCCATATTGAGCAAATAGGAGTAGTTCTCAACGGGCTGAATCTCAATGTAGTCGTAGAAGGAAACGACCTTCTTGAGCTCTTCGAAACCACGATAGGTGGCCGCGTCGAACACTTCGCCATTCCAACAAGCGCTGCCAAAGAGAAGATTCTCATGGAGCTGTTCCAACTCAAACTTCGGAATGCGCGGCTCGTCGGAAGCAAGATAAGTGGTATTGGAAAGAGAGACGAGTTTATAGAGGTCTTTTAGACCTTGGGCGTTTTTGACCAAGGCGATCATATGGTTCGGACGGATGTTCTTATAGAACGACGCGAGGATATCGCGGCGTCTCTTCACCAAGGCCTCACCGCTGTAACCTTCAAAGAAGTCGTCGGTGAAATCGAGATTCATCAAATCGCAATGGCGGAGTTTGTTCTTCGGATCGATGCGCGGCAAGATGCAGCACCAAGCATCGGAAAGCACCTCGGCGTCGAAATCCGCTCGGTGCGCTTCATCCGGATCATAGATTCTCAAACCGAGATTGCTGGTGAGGTCAGCCAAGCTGTGATAACGGCGTTCCGGGAAGATAAAGTGAGACAGAGCCAACGTATCGATAACCGGATTGGTGAACGGCTCCAACCCCATCCGCTTCCGCGCTTCGTTAAGGAAACCGAAGTCGAAGGATGCGTTATGGGTGACGATGATGCTATCACCAATAAAATTGGTGATTTTATCCATCAATTCCTCAATCGTCGGTTTATCGGCGACCATTTCGTCGGTGATGCGGGTCTTGGCTTGGATCTTCTCCGGGATCGGCATCTTCGGGTTGATAAAGAGGTCGAGGCTCTCGCGAACCATGCCATTTTCGAGGATGACGCCGCCGAATTCGGTGATGCGGTCATAGATCGCGCTTAAGCCCGTTGTTTCCAAGTCGAGTACGCAGTAACGGGCTTTGGAAAGTAATTGCGTAGAGGGATTGAAAACATACCGCTGATGGGGTTCGAACATATTGAATTCGCAACCGTAAATCGGCTTCAGGCCATTCTTTTTGCAGGCGTCTTGCATATCGGGGAATGCCTGAATACCGCCATGGTCGGTAACCGCGATGGCCGACATGCCCATGTTCTTCGCGACGGCGCAGTAACGTTTGACGTCGCCGATCGCGTCCATCGCGCTCATCTTCGTATGAAGATGCAATTCGACGCGCTTCTCGATGGAAGGGTCTTCGCGTAGCGGGAGGGGCGGGAGCTTCTCGATATAATCGGCGCGGAGATTCTTGGTCGTTCCGACCCGATCAAAATCAAGGCGGCCTCGCACTTCGATGCGGTCGCCTTCATTTAGGGAATAAAGGAATTCTTTGGACAAGCCCATCTTCTCATTTTCGAAAGCGAGGCCGGTGATCGCACCGCGGCCATCGCCGATGCCGAATGATGCGCGGACCATGCCGCGATTGGCGATTTTCGCTTCCACTTCGAAGATTTCGCCGACGACCTTCACGTTGCGTGGAGAAAGGTCATCGAGCTCGGAAAGGGAATTCAACTCCATGTAGTTCCCTTTGAGGTTGAATTTGGCCGCTCGGGCGCTTTCTAGGTACTCTTGTTCCTTTTGTCGCTTGACTTCATAACGTTCCTGGGCGGCCTCATCGAGTTGCATCAGGAAACGGACTTGGTACGGATAATTCAAGAAGGCGAATACTTCTCCAAGCAATGAAGTCGCCCGTTCGGCCTGTTGTTTTTCGCCAGCCAAAGAGACGATAAAAATGAGCTCATTGTTGGCAATGGAGATTCTCCAAGCGCAATCCAAATGGAATTGGCTGAGATACCATTCTTTGACGAAGGCAATCAACTTGTCTTCCGCTAACTCACCATAGGTGAAGGATAGATGATAGGGATAATCGATCGATTGCAAGGCATGGGCGAATTCCTCATAGAGGAAATAATCCCAGGCCGTTTCTTTGTGGATCACCATGAGAAGGCGCTCGCGGTTTTCCGGGTCCAATTTGGCGACCTGGAATTCCAAGTCGAAATCGCCGACATTCTCAATGCCGATCGAATTCAAGAAACGCACCATCTTCACACTACTCATACTACGAATTGAAAAATATCCTTTATCGTGATGAAGACCGCCAAAGCGATCAACAAACCAAAGCCAACCATCTGAACGATTTTCTTCGTCCGGGCGGATATTTTCTTGCGGCGGATCTTCTCAATAATCGCCACAAGGACGCTCCAACCATCCAAACCGGGGAACGGAAGGATGTTGATAATGCCAAGATTCAAGGAAATGAGCCCACCGTAAAGGAAGAACGTCTTTCCGAATCCCATGTAGCTGGATAACTGGGAAATTCCGGCGCCCATCGCGATGACGCCGCCGATGCCGTCGAAGTGGAACGTGAACAACTGTTTTAGAGCGTTTCCCATCATCGGGAAGAAGTTGACCCACTGCCGGCAGCCGAGTTCCAACCGATCGCCGAAGGACGGCCAATACTTGATGGAAGTGACCGTAACCGGAGAGGCGGCCCAACCATTGTCGCCATAGGCGACAGTGATCGCGTGGGGCGTCAGCACCAAAGAACGGTCTTCGGCGCGATGAATGGTCGTGAATGTAAGATCCACAGCATCGCCCAAGCCAAGTTTGTACGCGCCTTCGTCCATGTCGGGCAATGACGTGATTTGCAGGGTGTTATAAGTCGAATCGGTGATATCTTCGTGAACCGAATAGAACTTCAGACAGGACATGAAATCATTCGGTTCGCTTTGCGAAGCCGGATAGTACAAAGTGATCAAGCGATCGCCGGTCGTGTGGGCATTCCGCACGATCGTATTGCAGTCGATGAGATAACCGCCATCCGTTTGGGCGGAATTGTACAAAAATCCCGGCGAATAGAGATAGTCGCCTTCATCAACGGGAATGGTTTCATCCACATCGGCAAAGAAACCATACAGGACGATATTGCTTTCGGCCTGATTCAGCTCGAGGCGACCTTTGTCATAAACATATGACGACACGTTCTCGGCGGCGATGTCGGTCTTATAAAGAACGTAGTTCTGGTAGTACGGGAACGAGACGGAATAGATGAGGCAGAAGATGAATGACAGGATGAAATTCACCACCACGCCGGCGCTGATAATGATGATTCGTTTCCAAGTCTTTTGGCTTTCGAGAGAACGTTCCAAAGGAACGGGGTTCCCATTCGCATCCAAAAGAGGCTCAGGCATGATGTTTTCGCTTTCGACGGCCTCTTCCCCATTGCGTTTCTTGCGCTTGGGCTCATCTTCGGCGCTATACATCGAGACATAGCCACCCAAAGGAATGACGCGGAGGCTGAATGCGGTCTCCCCTCCTTTGCGGCGTTTGGAGAAGATTTTCGGGCCGAAGCCGATCGAATATTCGTCACAATATACGCCGAATGCCTTGGCCATCGCCAAATGGCCAGCCTCATGAGCGCTGATTAAAATGCCCAACATGACGATGAGCAAGATAACGGTGATAACGATGTGCAGAGCTCTTGGCATAATTACTCGCGCACCTTCTTCTTGGTCGTTTCAGTGATTGAAACGAGATCGGGAAGGGACGGGTTAATTATATTCGAAATGGTATCCAAAGCCAACGAGACGCGACGCTCGATTTCCAAAAATGAGATGGCATCGGATAAAAACATTTTGACCGCTTCTTCGTCGGCGGCATTTAAGATCGCTGGGGCCGCTCCACCCATCCGATAAGCCTTGATGGCCAAGGGCACCAACGGGAAGCGTTCCGGATCGAATTTCTCGAAGTGGTAAGGGAGCTCCGATAAGTCGTTGATTTCCACCACATCATCGAGGGAAACTTTCCCCTCGTGGAGAGCGTAGGAAATCGGTCCTCGCATATCGGGTTCATTGACCTCGGCAAGGATTTTTCCGTCCTTTAGACGGACTGCTGAATGGACATGACTTTCTGGGTGGATAACGACTTCGATGGATTCCGGCTCGGCATGGAACAAGGCCGCGGCTTCCAAAACCTCGAAACCTTTGTTCATCATCGTCGCCGAATCGATGGTGATTTTCGGACCCATTTTCCAAGACGGATGACGGAGGGCTTCCTCCACCGTGACGTTGGTTAAAGAGGCTCTTTCGCGAGTCCGGAAGGGGCCACCGCTGGCGGTCAAAATGAGATGGTCGATCGGGCGATTTCCCGCCTTCTGCAAACACTTGGCGATGGCGACATGCTCGCTGTCGATTGGGTATAGATGAGAACGACTTGACGATAAGGCTTTTTCGATGAGTTCGCGGCCGACGACAAGGCTTTCTTTGTTGGCTAAAGCAAGGTCGATTCCGAGTTCGAGCGTCTTAATCGACGGGGCCAATCCGGCGAATCCGAGAAGGGCGTTCACCACCATATCCGGACGGGATTCTTCAACGAGGGAAAGCAAACCTTCATCGCCGAAAAACCACGCAAATTGTGGATATTTCGCTTTTAAAGCCCGATAATCAGCCTCTTTTTTGACAGTGAAGAAACGACACTCGGGGAAGTCGCGGATGATGGTTTCGAGCGCGCCTATGCGTTCGCCTACGCTGACCGCGATTAAAGAAAAGGATGACCGCTCGGCCCGGAGAATGTCTAACGTCTGCGAGCCGATGCTGCCGCTGGCCCCTAATAGACAAATCCGTTTCACCAGAGCAACCATCCACCCGTGAATAACGCGATAAGAAGCATCGTTCCAAGGAACGAGAAAAGGTGACTGTCAACGCGGTCAAGGATTCCGCCGTGACCAGGGATGAGTTTACCGAAGTCTTTGAGGTTCTCCCCGCGTTTGGCCAAACTGAACACCAAGTCGCCAAGCGTTCCGAAGAACGGCAAGAGAATCGACAAGATGACGATGAGATACCAATGGCTCATGTCGAGGATTGGGAGAATCGGCGTGCCGGTCGCTGCAAGAGCGAAGGCAATCGCTAAGTTGATCGCAGTCGCCCCACCGACACCGAAGGCAAAGCCTTCCCAGGTCTTTTTGGGAGAGACGCGCGGATTCATTTTGTGTTTGCCGAATAACATCCCGCCGAAGAAGGCAAAGGTGTCATTGAGCATGCTGCTAAGGACGCAGAATACGAACAAGGTGCCGCCTAAACCATAACGGAATGCCGATGAGTCAACAAGCTCTTGCCCGACTTTCCCGCCGATGGAATAAGTGGCATCTGCGGCATAAAACACCTCGGGCGCGTAGCGGCAGAACAAGCCGGCCTGGAACGCGAATCCGACCAACATGGTGATGCCGAATAGATAGGCGATATCCCGGAAGGTCAAATCCTTATCCAAAACGGCGATCATGAAGAATAAGAAGAGGGCGACCCCAATGACGATGAAGGGGATGGCGGGCCCGACGAAGGATTCCTCAAGGACAAAGCCCGGGGCGGGCTGACCATGCTGATGGGCGATATAGGCCGCGCCGGCATTGGTCCGGATCAAGGGCCAGAAGGTCAATAGGAATCCGAATAGATAAGCGACCACCCAGGCGGTCCAATGGATCTTTTTGCCCGGGGAACGCATGATTTCGAAGATGGCGATGCCCAAACTGACGGCGACGATGCCGAAAAGCACCCAACCGCCGAAAACGATTCCCGGAATCAAGAGGGCGACAAGGCCGATGGCCACGCCGGTCCGAACACGGATGTTTTTCTTGGCCGATTGGTCAATCTCATTCATTTGAACATGGCCAGAACGTTTCATTTAGATGGTAAGGATTTCTTTGGTCTTCGCGGCGAGGATTTCCTCGATGCGTTTGGTCGTCTCTTCGACGGCTTTCTGAATGTCGTCTTCGACGCGGTCGCGATAATCATCGCTCATGGTGTCGTCTTCTTTGACGAGCTCAAGGAACTCACGACGGACGTTGCGGACGCTGACTTTGGCGTCTTCGGCAAGCGATTTCGCCTGCTTGGCGATCTGCTTACGGGTGTCCTCGGTGAGAGGCGGGATGATCAAACGGATGCAATCGGCTTCGATCTGGGGATTGATGCCGATATTCGCGGCGGCGATCGCTTGAGCAATCGCCTTCAGATCTTCGCGGCTATACGGCTTGACGACGAGCTGACGGGGTTCCGGCATCTGGATGGCGGCCAAGGCGTTGATGTCCATTTTGTCGCCATAGTAGTCGCACTGGATGCCCGCAAGGATCGCCGGGTTGGCCCGGCCGGAACGGAGCTTGCCGAGATTGCTCTCGTAAGCGGCTACGCACTTTCCGAATTTCTCTTTCGCTTCATTGACGATGGGATCCATAATTCACTCCTTTGCAATCGTGCTGCCAAGATCCTCGCCTTGGATGACGCGGATCATATCTTCCGGTGTCTGCATATTGAACACCCGAATTTCGATATTGGTGTCTTCGAGCATCGTCACCGCGGTCAGATCCATGACCCCGAGCTTTTGCTCGACGAGCTGATGGAAGGTCAGGTGACGGATGAGTTTGGCGTTCTTATTGACGCGCGGATCGGAGTCGTAGACTCCCTCCACCGAGTTCTTGCCCATGAGGATCGCCTCGGCGCCGACTTCGCGGGCTCTGAGCGTCGCGGTCGTGTCCGTCGTGAAGAAGGGATTCCCGGTGCCGCCGGCAAAGATGACCACCCGATGCTTATCGAGGTGATGGATCGCTTTGCGGCGGATGTAAGGTTCGCAAACCTGCGGGACGTTGATCGAGCTCATAACGCGGGTCTGAAGGCCTTTTTCTTCGAAAGCGCTCTGCAAGGCCAAGGCATTGATGATCGTGCCGAGCATGCCCATATAATCGCCGGTCGCCGGCTCGATGCCGATCGTTTCAGCTAAGCGTCCGCGCCAGATGTTCCCGGCGCCGACGACGACGCCGATTTTGACGCCAAGGTCGCTGACCTTGCGGACGGCTTCGGCAACGGTGTTCAAAGCCTCTTCGCTTAAGATGGTCGCGTCGGCCCGGTCAGCGAGGGCTTCGCCGCTGATTTTGATGATTACTTTGCTGTATTTGTTCATAGTCGTATCTATTATACAAAAAACGCACCGAAATGGTGCGTCTTTCATTACTCTTCGCTGGACTTGACGATGCCCTCGCCCACTTGATAGCGGACGAAGCGGACAACGCTTAAGCCCTTCTCACTGAGGAACTGACCAACGGTCTTGGTCGGATCGATGAGATACTGCTGGAGAGCCAAGCAGCTCTGGGAGAGGACTTTGTCGACTTTGCGTTCGACGATCTGCGCCTTGACGGCATCCGGCTTGTTAGCAAGCTTCGGATCATCGCGGACTTCGACTTCGGCGATGGCTTTTTCACGGGCGCGATCGGCGGCCGGGACATCGGCGAGGTTGATGTAGAGCGGAGCATTGGCGGCGATGTGCATCGCGAGCGGCTTGCTGAACTCTTCGCTTTCCTTGTTGAGGACGGCGAGGACGGTGATCTTGCCGTTCATGTGGCTGTAAGTGACGAAGGACTGGCCTTCTTCCTTATGGACGATCTCAAAGCGGCGAAGCTCTAGCTTCTCGCCACAGGCGAGAGCGCAGTCGTTGAAGTCTTGCTCGGTGAGGGCTCTGGCTTCTTCGAGAGAGGCCGGCTTGTTCTCAAGGAGTTTGTCGGTGACGACCTTGGAAAGGTTCTGGAATTTGTCGCTGGCGGAAACGAAGTCGGTTTCGCAGTTGACTTCGACGATGACGCCGGTTCCGCACTTGTCGCAGAACTTGGCGCTCGTGAGGCCTTCGGCCGCTGTGCGGCCGGCGCGCTTCGCTTGCTTGGCGATGCCTTTTTCGCGAAGGAGGTCCAACGCAGCTTCGATGTCCCAATCCTTCTCTTCAAGGGCGTGTTTGCAATCCATCATGCCGGCTCCGGTTCTTTCGCGGAGGGCTTTGATGAGTTCAATCTGATTCTTCTCAGCCATTATTTGGCCTCCTCAGTCTTGGTTTCTTCTTCGGCCGGTTTCTCGGCTTCTTCTTCCTTCGGTTCGGCGGCTTCTTTGGCGGCCTGCTCTTTGGCGGCTTTCATCGCGGCATAGCGGGCGGCTTTCTCAGCCTGGATGCGAGCATAGCGTTCTTCGCGCTCCTTGCGGGCGGCGCGGATCGCGGCGCGACGCTGCTCATTGATCATGTCGGCGTTGCGGATCGCATCTTTCATCGTCGCTTCTTCGCCTTCATCAGGGACATAAGCGATTTCGGTGATGCCACCCTTGGCTTCGACGATGGCGTCGGTCAAGACGCCGATGAGAAGTTTGATGGCGCTGGTCGCATCGTTGTTGGACGGGATCGGGAAGGTGACGCGGTCCGGATCATCGTTGGTATCGCAGATGGCGAACACCGGGATGCGGAGAGCGGTCGCTTCTTTGACGGCATTGTGCTCGACGGTCGGGTCGACGACGATGATGGCCTGCGGAAGGCGGCGCATCTCTTTGATGCCTTCGAGGTTGCGGCTGAGCTTTTCAAGCTCTTTGCGAAGGATGGCGACCTCTTTCTTCGGAAGGCGATCGAAGGCGCCTTCGGCTTCCATCGTTTCGAGATCTTTGAGGCGACGGATGCGGGAAAGGATCGTGCGGAAGTTGGTGAGCGTGCCACCGAGCCAGCGATGGGAGATGTAGAAGCTGCCCGAACGGGTGGCTTCGTCGATGACGATCTGCTGGGCTTGGTTCTTGGTGCCGACCAAGAGGACCTTACCGCCGTTTTCGACGATGGTCTTCAAAGCGGCATAGGCGGCGTTGACCTGTTCGACGCTCTTGTTGAGGTCGATGATGTAAATGCCGTTGCGGGCGCCATAGATGAAGCGGCCCATTTTCGGGTTCCAACGGCGGGTTTGATGTCCGAAGTGGACACCGGCGTTCAAGAGTTTCTTGACGGTGATGATGGGGGCGGAAGGATCATGAAGGATCTCTTCCATGGTCGGTTCGGCAACTTGTTCGGCCTCGACCTTGATTTCTTCGTCACTCATTTTGGTGACCTCCATTTGTTTGAGCCTCCTCCGCTTCGAACACCTGACCACCCAACCTAACCGGATGTTTGCTTCCCGTAGGCGGGAACGCGGCGGTGAATTCGCGGAGTGCGTATTAGCTCTCTTAGAGAGCCGGTGAGTATCATACTACGCGGGAGCGCGTTTGAAAAGCACCACTTGAAAGAAAAAGCCCCGGTTGGGGCTGAAATTCTCTTATTTGTCCTTTTTCTTGGCCCGAGGGAAGTAGGAATTGTACTGCTCTTTCATACTCTCGGGACTGACGTGAGTATAGACCTGGGTCGTCTGCAAAGACTCATGACCGAGCAGTTCTTGGATGATTCTTAAATCGGCGCCGCCATCTAGCAGATGGGTTGCGAAGGTGTGACGGAGTTCATGGGGATGCAAACCATAATAGATCCCCGTCTTGGCCTCCACTTCTTTGAGAATGTATTCCAAACCTCTGGTCGAAAGCGGCTCGCCGCGCGAACTGAGGAAGAAGGTGTCAGCAACCGAAGCGGTCCGATGGCGGGATAAAAGCACTGGTCTCAAATTGGCCGCATATTCTTTCATCGCCTTCGCCGCGGTGCGGGAAAACGGCACAAGTCGCTCTTTTTTGCCTTTTCCGAACACGCGAATGACCCGGTTGGCATAGTCGATTTGCCGGCCGGTGAAAGAGATGACTTCGCTGGCCCGCATGCCAGAAGCATACATGAGTTCGAGGATGGCTTGGTCGCGGACGGCGAGCTCATCTTCGCGTTCGGCGTTCTTGGCAAAGAGGGTTTCGACCTCTTCGAGACTCAATGCGGTCGGGTAACGGACCGGGTTTTTCGGCGAACGGACGAGCAAGAACGGATTGGTCGCGCAGTAGGATTGATCGACGCAGTAACGGTAGAACCCCCGCAAAGCGGACATTCTCCGCTGGCAGGAACGGGTCGTGACTCCGCGATCTAGCTCATTGGATAAGAAATCGCGAATCAACCGTTTGTCGACTTGGTCGAAAAGGACATTCCGTCCATCGAGGAAAACGAAAAACCGATCGATGTCGCGACGGTAATTGTCCACCGTCTTTCCCGAATAGCCCCGATCGAGGCGGAGATGTTCTAGAAATTCCCGTTCCGGTTTATTCATGGATGTCCTTCCAATACGATTCTATCGCATGGAGGGCGATTTCGATTGTTTTTTCGCGCGATTTCTTGCTGGAATCGGGGAAGAGGGCCCAGTTGGCGTTCATCGGTTCGAAGCGGCCGCCCACGAAATGGAACAGGTAATCGAGCAGGGCGCCGATGACGGTTTCTTTCGGCACATTTATGTGCGGTTTGCCTTCCAGACGGCGGGCGACTTCCACCGCCGCGATGATGCCGACGGCAGCCGATTCGACATAACCTTCCACGCCAGAAAGCTGTCCTGCGATGTAAACATTAGGTGCTTTCTTAAGGGATAAGTCTTCGTTCAAAGCGTGCGGCGCATCCAAATACGAGTTGCGATGCATTAAGCCATAACGGAGGAATTCGGCGTTCTCCAAGCCAGGGATCATCCGGAAGACACGCTTCTGTTCCCGATAAGTAAGGTTCGTTTGGAAACCGACGATGTTGTAATAATCACCCAATTTGGTGTCCTGACGGAGTTGGGCGACGGCATAGGGCTTCGGATGTTCCGGAGTACCAAGCCCAAAGGGCTTCAACATGCCGTGACGAAGGGTTTCGTGACCGCGTCCCGCCATAATTTCGACCGGTAAGCAACCTTCGAAATAATGGGTGTCGATGCTATGGATATGGGCCCGTTCGGCATGAGTCAATTCGATGATGAATCGATCGTATTCTTCTTTGGTGAAGGGGCAGTTCAAATAGGCATCATCCCCTTGGTCGAAACGGCTTTTCGCATAGACTTTAGTGAAGTCGAGACTGTCCTTGGCGATGATCGGCGCGGAGGCATCAAAGAAGGATAAATTGGTGCCGCCGGAAAGTTCCAAAAGACGGTCATAGAGAGCGCCATCAGTAAGCGGTCCGGTCGCCAAAATGCATAAATCCTCGCCAAAGTCGGTTTTTTCTTCGCGAATCAGATGGAAATTCGGAAAAGTGAGCAGGCGATCGGTCATCGTTTTGGCGAACAAATCGCGGTCGACGGTCAAGGCGTTCCCACCGGGAATCGCGGCCTTGTCGGCGGCTTCCATCATCAAAGAACCCATGCGCCGCATCTCTTCTTTTAGAAGTCCGCAGGCGTTGGTGAGTTGCATGCTCTTGAGGGAATTGGAACAGACGAGTTCGCCGAGGAGCGGGGTGATGTGGGCGCCGTCATCATAACTCGGACGCCGTTCGTACATCGTGACCTCGTAACCTCTCTTGCATAAGAAATAAGCGGCCTCGCTCCCGGCCAGTCCCCCGCCGATGATCGTCACCGCTTTATTTTTCATCTTTCTTTTTTCCCTTCTCGGAAATCCACTCGACG
>CAMYXQ010000014.1 GCA_947303105.1 uncultured Caryophanales bacterium
ATCGCCGAGATCAAAAAACGGATTCGCGTTCCTTTGGTCGCCGACATCCATTTCGATCCCGAGCTGGCGGTCGCCGCCATCGAGAACGGGGCCGACGCCATCCGGCTGAACCCCGGGAACATCCAAAAGAAAGAAGATATCGAACGCATCGCTGCCCTCGCAAAGGAGAAACGAATCCCGATCCGCATCGGGGTCAATTCCGGTTCCTTGCCCAAAGGGCATGGCTCCCTTCCCGAACGGATGGTCCAAGCGGCATCCGACGAAATCCGCCTCTTAGAAGAGCGCGGGTTCACCGACATCGTCATCTCCCTCAAAGCCAGCTCGGTCCGCGACACCGTCGAAGCCTATCGCCTGGCCGCAAACCGCTTCCCCTATCCACTGCATTTAGGCGTCACCGAAGCCGGGCCGAAGAACATCGGCCTCATCCGGAGCGCCGCCGCCCTCTCTCCGCTTCTATTGGAGGGCATTGGGGACACGATCCGCATCTCGTTGACCGAGAAGCCGGAAGAGGAAGTTAAGGCCGCCTATCGCCTTCTGGTCGATTTGGGACTGCGGAAAGGCCCGCGCCTCATCTCCTGCCCGACCTGCGGCCGGACCGAAGTGAATCTCAAGCCGATGGCGAGGGCCGTCCAGGACTTCCTCGACGGGCGGAATGACCCGATAACCATCGCCGTGATGGGCTGCGCCGTCAATGGCCCGGGCGAAGCCCGCGAAGCCGACATCGGGGTGGCCGCCGCCAAGAACGAATGGATTCTCTTCGTGAAGGGGAAACCCGTGAGGCCACTCGAAAAAGAAGACCCGATTCGGGACTTCTTGACCGCGATCAGCGAATATCTATCCGACTAGTCGTTACTTTGATTGATACATTTTAGGAAGACATCCTTCAGCGCGGGGATGTCTTTTGTTATGGCGGCCAAGACGAAATGAAGATCAACCTCGCCGTAAGAATGCACGAGGCGGTTGCGGAAACCACGGATGGATGTCCATTCAATGTCCGGGTGGAGGGATTTAAAAACATCCGATAGCCGATCGACATGCTCTGCCACTTGAATCAGATGCAGGACGATTGCGTCAACGCGGATTCGATCGTTTTGAAGAACATATTCGGAAAAGCCTTGAGAATACTCTTCGACGATGGCAATCTCCCCCAACGCTTTCTCAATGTATTCCCGATCATCTTTAGCCATAGATTTTGATGCCGTCCTTCAAAATTTCGTCGATGAGACGCGGGTTATTCGTGAGTTGATCCGTGTTAAGAAGGTCGACTCTTTTCCCGAGCGATTGGCGGAGTTGCTCTGCAAGGCCATAGAAAGCCATCCCGGTGATCGAAGTGGCGACGAGCAGATCGACGTCGCTCTTTTCGTTCGCCGTTCCCTTCGCATAGCTTCCGAACAAATAGCAATATTTCACATCCCGGCCGAGGAAAATGACCCCCACCGTCTTCTTGATTTGGTCGATTTTCAACAAGCCATGGTCCTCATCGATGAATCCCACTTTCTCCAGTTCGTCCAACAAGTACTGATATTTGACGGTGTTGGCCTTGCTGGCATCGTTCTCGTAGTCCTTGTATGAGCGCAAAGAAATACGCGTCAAGGCGGCGGCTTGCGCCTGAGTCAGTTCTTTTTCGATTCGCAATTCTTTAAGAGTCATATCCAACCTCACCGCCATTATAACCTTTTGCACCTTCGCGAACAACAAAAAGTGCATTTTTTGCACCTTCGCGAATAAAAAAGTGCAAACGCGGAGGATTGCACTTATTTTATCTCTGATAAACCGACGAATTTCCCATTCCGGAGTTGGGCGATTTCCTCTTCGTAAGGCGGGAACTCGTGATCGATGTAAGGCGTCTCGAGGATCTTCGGGATGCCGGCGAGGCGCGGATGATTCACATAAGCGAGCAAGGCATCGAACCCGATCGCCCCGTAGCCGATGTTCGCGTGGCGGTCCTTATGGGCGCCTCTCTCGTTCTTCGAATCGTTCAAGTGAATGACTTTGAGCAAATCGAGGCCAAGGACGGAGTCGAATTCGGAAAGGACTCCATCGATATCTTTGATATCGTATCCGGCGTCGTGGATGTGGCAGGTGTCCAGGCAGACCCCGATGCGTTCTTTTCGTTCGACCAAGTCGCGGATGGCTTTGAGTTCCTCGAAGGTCCTTCCGAGCTCGTTGCCCTTGCCCGCCATGGTCTCCAAACAGACGATGACGTCGGTGCCGTCCTCTTTGAGGACTTCGTTGAGGCCTTCCGCCACCATGGCGATCGCTTCCTCGCGGGACGCGTCCACCGCCGAGCCGGGATGGAGGACGAGATAACGGAGGCCGAAAGCGGCCGTCCGGCGCAGCTCTTCGACGAGGAACGAGCGAGCGATCTCTCTGGTCGCCTCGTTCTTCGTGTTGGCGAGGTTGATGATATAGGGGGCGTGGACGACGATGTTCTTCTCGTCCATCCCATAATCTCTGATTAAGGCGCGCCCTTCCTCGATGCGCATCTTGTCGAGCGGGATGCGTTTGGTGTTCTGTGGGGCGCCGGTATAGAACATGAAAACGTTCTCGCCCCAGGAATGGGCCTCTTTGACCGCGGCGGCGTAATAGTCGGGGGCGGCCAAGCTGATATGCGATCCTAAAAGGATGTCATTCATCGTTCTCTTCGCGGGCTTTCTTGCGGTACTGCTCTTCGAGTTCGCGGCGGACGGAGCGTTGGATCGCTTTGCGGCGAGACTTGTTCTTGACCCGCTCGATCGCGGCTTTCTGTTTTTTCTTGTAGCCCGGCTTCACTTTGTCGCTGCGGGTGTTGGCCTTGGCGATCTTGACTTCTTTCTTCTCCTCTTCGGAGGCGAACGCTTTCTTCTTGGTCAGCTTCTTCTTGGCCGCCAAGCCGACAGGATCCTCTTTGAGGATATTTCCGCGCAGAGTGTAATAATCGAAGGTTGCCCGCTTCTCGTTGACCAGCGCGAGCGGCAACCGCGCGGAGTCGTCATCATAGAACACCCAGCTGTCGCCGTCTTTGTCGAAGCGGCCGGTTCTCCCAGCGCGGTGATAATAGAATTCGAGGTCGTTCGGGAGGTCGAGACTGATAACATCGGTCACGTCGGGGATGTCCATGCCGCGGGCGAGCAGATCGCTGGCGACGATGACGGAGATCTTGTTGGCTTTGATGTCGCGAAGGGCTTTCTTGCGGGCCCGGTCGTTGAGCGAGCCGGTGAAGTAAATGGCCTCAATGCCGTTTCCGAGCAGGTGCTTATAGGTCGCATCCACCGTTTCCTTCTTCGAAGCGAAGACGATCGCGAGGTACGGACGACGGATTTTGAGGAAGGCGACCAAAGAGGCCTTCGGGTCGTCGTGCTTGATATCGACCATGTGATGGCGGACCGAGAAGCTCGTCTCGGTGTCCTCGGCCTCGAAATGGAAGTCAGCCGCCACCAAGTGGCGAAGTTCGTCTTTGAGATTCTGTTTGAGCGTCGCCGAGAAGACGAGGATCTGCGGATTGCTCATGTCGGCGGCGAACAAGGCTTCGATGTCGGTGAAGTAACCGAGGTCGAGCAACATGTCAGCTTCGTCGAGGACCACCGCCCGGACATTCGATAGATTCAGGGGATGGCGGTCGACCAAAAGGTCTTTGAGGCGGCCCGGGGTACCGATGATCATATGGGGCGCCTTGGTGAGCCCCTCTTCGTTTTGGGCGACCTCAGCTTCGCTGGTGAATAGGCGGATTTTCAGTTTCGGATAGAACCGCTCGAACCCTTTGGCGAATTCGTAGGTCTGGCGGGCGAGTTCGCGCGTCGGGGCGATGATAATCGATTGGAGGCGCGGCAAGTTGACGTCGGTCTTCTCAATGAGCGGGATCAAAAAGGCGTGGGTCTTGCCCGAGCCGGTCGCGCTTTGGACGAGAACCGACTTACCGCGCAATACCTTTGGTATGACATTGGTCTGAACCGGGGACGGAGAAACATACCCTTGCTTTGCAAGGGCGTTCACCATGGTTTCGGATAATGAGAATGCGCGGAATGATGCCATAAGTCGCTTTATTATAAAGCGTTAGGCGAGAATGCGCTATAATCGAAGCATGCAAGTGCTGCGGTTGCCCCCATTCGGATACTGCGCCGGCGTGGAACGGGCGTTTTCTCTTGCAAAGCAAGCCCGCGAGGAACACCCCGCCGCACCGATCTATCTCGTCGGCTCGTTGATCCATAACGAGTTGGCCATGAAACCACTGCTGGAAGACGGGTTCATCCTACTGGATGAGCATGACGGCGACCTCTGTTCGCGGATGGAGCGACTTCCAAACGGGGCAATCGTCGTCTATTCGGCGCATGGGCACGATAAGGCTGCTTATGATGCCATCGCCGAGCGGAAACACTTCGTCGTTTACGATGCAACTTGCAAGTACATAATCGACAATATCTATAAAATAGATAGTTTTACTAATAAAATACTATTTTACTGCCAGTCAAATCACCTCGAAGCCGTGGCGGTCCGCGGTCGGAAGAACGTGATAATCATCGATCCGAATAATCCGGAATTCCCACCGCTGGAAGGTCCGATCGGCTTTTTGCGGCAAAGCAGCGCCGAAGAGGCGGCCTCGAATGCGGCTCTCCTCGAAGCGAAGCGCGTTTATGGCGATGTCACCGACCTGGATGGACGTTGTCCATCGACCAAACTCCGCCAGACGAATGTTTTAAACGCCCCCGACGACATTGATCTGTTTGTGATCGTCGGCTCCAAGATAGCGCCAACGCGAATCGTCTCGCCAAACTCGCAAAGGATTCGCATCCAAAGGCGGATGTCGTCCTGGTTTTAAACCGCGAGGAACTGAAGGAAATGAGCTTGTCCAAGTATGAAAAAGCCGCCATCGTCAGCGCGGCCTCTTCCTCAGCGGAAACCTCTCAGGATATTTACGAATATCTCAAAGAGATATAAATCCGCTAATCCGTGATTACGGCGTCCATCGGGACGTCGTTTTCTTTACACGGAATTGCCTCGACAAGCTGTTCCTTGAAGCAAATACCGATTCTCTTCGCGGGGCAGTCTTTTAGATAGCGATCGTAGTAGCCACCGCCGTAGCCGAGACGATTCCCGGCCTTGTCGAATGCGAGCCCGGGACAGACGATGACTTCGGCCTCTTTGGCATCGATCGGTTCGATGGGTTGCGGTTCGCGGATGCCGAAGGCGCTGAGTTTTAAGCCTGACAAAGAACGAATTCGATAAAAACGGATCACGTCCCCTTCCACCCGTGGCAAATAGACGCGCTTGCCTTGCGCGAGGAGTTCTTCGATGATCGCGTCCGTCGCGACTTCTTCGGGCGTCGACGCGTATAGCAAAACGACATTATATGGTCCGATTACCGATAAAAGATTATCTCTGATAACCTCGCTACGGAGTTCCTTATTTGGAATCATCGAACGTATCGTTTTCGCTTGGGCACGGAACCGCTTTTTGTCCATAAGTCCTTCTCAGATAATCTCCGGAAGTTTCTCATGGTCAACGACCATGATTTCGAGCGAGGGATCAAGGCCCAATAGCACTTCTTTCATCTTCGGCATGAAGATGCGTTCGATTTCGTGGGGCAGATCCAGATAGTCGTAATGGTTGAGGGTGATGTCGCGGCGGGTATGATGGGCGGCATCGCCGGAAATGTAGATGTCGTAGCCTTCGTTCATCGCGTAGATGTACTCACGGGAACCGCCTCCGCCGATGATGGCGGCCGTCTCCACCGTCTTTTTCCCGGCGGCGATGAGGAAGCCGTAGTCGGCCCCAAGGGCTTTTTTGGCGAACTTGGCGAACGCATGGACCTCCATCGGTGCGCGTAAACGCCCTCCGCGGGCGATAGGGCAGGTTTCAAGGGGATGGACGTCTTCTAATCCAAGCGCCTCGCTTAAGGCGTCATTCATGCCGTTTTTCGCGCCGTCGAAATTGGTGTGCATCGAGAAGATCGGGATGTCGAGGGCCTCGATCTTGGCATAGAGGGCCGCTTTGACGGGGTCGGCGGCCAAGACGAAGCGCTTCTTCCCGAAGATGAACGGGTGATGGGTGAGAATGAGATCGGGCCGGAACGATTCGACGAAGGGGAACACCTCGTCATCGAAGTCGAGGCAGAGGAGGATTTTCTTCGTCTCCGGCTTGAAATGGCCGACCTGAAGGCCGGGATGGTCGTAGGGTTCGGCGATGGCCTTCGGGTAGCGTTTGCCGAGTTTGGCGATGAGGGATCGGGTGTTCATAAGGCTTCCTCCGTCATAAGAGCTCTTTGAGCTCGGTGATTTCTTTCTTTAGGATTGACCGCTTCTCTTCGGGCAGTTCGCGGGCGATCAAAGCCTCGCGGCGGTCGATGGCGGCCAAGATGAAGGCCCGCCACGCCGGAGCTTTCCGTTCGGCGGCCAAGGGGCCGAATTCCAAGGTGAGGTCGTCCCACTGCCGGGTCTCCTCGCCTTTCGCGAAACGGTCGATGAGATAACGGTCGGGAACAAAACGTTCCTCTTCGAGGCGGTAACCGAGGGCAAAGAGGGCTTTGAGGGCCTCGGGCCGCTCGGAATGGGCGTCGATGATAATCGTTTTCACATGGGCGAGTCTCTCGGGATGGGCGCCGAGGATGTCGGCGATGAGCAAACCGCCCATGCCGGCCAAAATGACCGTATCGACTCCGTCGCTGAGGTCGGAGACGCCATCGCTCAAAGAGCAGATCGCTTTGGAGGGATTTTCGGTCTCTTTGTTGATGGCGCGGCAAAGCCGCGAATAGGGGCCTCTTTTGTTCTCGATCGCCTGAACTTGCGGGCAGATGCCGCGATTGAGCAGGGCGATTGGCACGTAGCCGTGGTCGCTTCCGACGTCGGCGGCAAAAGCGCCTTGGGGGACCAAGGACACGATTGCTTCGAGACGTTCGGAGATCTTAGGCATTATTTGTTTCCGTGGGTGTCGGGTCCGCTGTTATTCACCATGTCGCGGTAGTCGCCGAGCTTCTTGGCCCGGGTCGGATGGCGCAGTTTGCGGATCGCTTTGGCTTCGATCTGACGAATACGTTCACGGGTGACGTTGAATTCGCGGCCGACTTCTTCGAGGGTTCTCGGACGGTTGTCGTCGAGGCCGTAACGGAGGCGGAGGACGCGTTCTTCGCGGTCGGTGAGATCCTTCATGATCTCGTATAACTCATCCTTGAGTAAGGACTTCGTGGTGTATTCTTCGGGGGATTGGGCTTGCTTATCTTCGATAAAGTCGCCGAGGTGGGAATCGTCTTCCTCGCCGATCGGGGTTTCGAGGGAAACCGGTTCGAGGGCGATGCGCTGAATCTCGCGGATGCGTTCCGGCGAGAGGGAGCCTTCCATCCGCTCGCTGATTTCCTCAGCGGTCGGATCGCGGCCGAGCTCCTGGACGAGCGTTCTTTGAACGCGGGTCATCTTGTTGATCGTTTCGACCATGTGGACCGGGATGCGGATGGTGCGAGCCTGGTCGGCGATGGCGCGGGTGATGGCCTGACGGATCCACCAAGTGGCGTAGGTCGAGAATTTGAAGCCTTTGGTGTAGTCGAATTTCTCCACCGCTTTGATGAGGCCCATGTTGCCTTCCTGGATGAGGTCGAGGAAGTGCATGCCGCGGCCGACGTAGTGCTTGGCGATGGAAATGACCAAACGGAGGTTGGCGGTGATGAGTTGGTTCTTCGCTTCTTCGTCGCCTTCGGCGATGCGTTTGGCGAGTTCGGTTTCTTGCTCGGCGGTCAAGAGGTCGACTTTGCCGATCTCCTTGAGGTACATCTTGACCGAGTCGTTGATCTTGACGTCGCCGGACTGGAGTTTGCTGAAGTCTTCGAGCGAGGCGACTTCGTCTTTCTCGAGGTCGTCGGCATCGAGATCGAGATCATCTTCGTCGACTTCGTCCACGTTGGCGAGGTCTTCGGCCGAGATGTCGACATCGTCGAGGCTATCATCCTCTTCTTCGCTGATGATTTTGATCTTGTGGTCAACGAAGTATTGGATGAGGTTCTCCATGTCCTGATCGGTCATGTCGAACTTCGAGAAGGCGTCCATGAGGTCGCCCTGATCGATGTATCCGTTGGATTTTCCTCTCTTGAGGAAATCTTTCTTGAGCTGTTCGAAAAGCTCCACCGGGGTCTCTTCGTCGGCGAAGTCGTCGATGGGGAGATCCTCGGCCAGGCTGGCGTTGAGCTCTTCGTCGAGGGTGCCGAGGGTCGCCGGTTCTTTCTTGACCGTCTTCTTCGGTTCCGCCTTCGGGGTTTTCTTCGCCGCCGGTTTCTTTTCGGCGGGCTCCGCTTTCTTAGCGGGTTTCTTGGTCGTCTTCGGTTCGGTGACTTTCTTGTCCATTGTCGTCTCCCTTCTTGGCGGATTGCCGTTGTCTTTCTTTGATGCGCTCGGCGATGAAACGGAGTTTCTCCGTGTCGTCGCCGGTCAGCATGACGTCTTGTTTCTGTTTGTTGTGGTAGATTTCGCGGCGGGCTTCAGCGATGCGCTTTGCGCATGCTCCGATTTCCTCGCGGCTATATGGCGGATAGATTGTGCGGTTCTTCTTGTCGTCCAGTTCTTGGATCAGTTGCTCGACCGCTTCGGCGTTCTCGGCGCCGCTGCCGGCGATGTCGGCGATGAGCAGATTGAGCTCAACCGATGCGTTCCGGGACGCGACATAGGCGAGTATGTAGTTGGCGGCCGCTTGATAGATGTCGTCGTAGAAGCTGTCGATCGCTTCCTGGAAGTAATGGACGGCATCGATATCCTGCAGCATGTAGTAGAGGACGCAACGCTCTGCGTTGTCCAACTTTCTGCGTTCGGGATCGACCTTGGCGGACCGCTTGCTGGAATGGGAATGGAGGACGGCGTCCACCGCTTCTTCCTTCCCGGCTTTCTCGCCCTCGTATTGGAGGACGCGGTCGCTGATGGCGCGGGCCGAGAACTGGGTGGCCTTGGCCAACTTGTCGATGCAGGTCTCGCGTTCCGGGCCGGCGGGAATGCCAGCGATATAAGGAACGAATGAGCGGAATACCTTGCGACGGTCTTCGACCGTTTCGAGCGGACGGACGTTCGTGTAGTAGTTCAGCCGGAACTCGAAGGGGTCGACCAGATGGTTCATCGCGGCGACGAGGGCTTCCGGGCCATCCTGCTGAAGGATGTCGTCGGGGTCGCGCAAATCGCCTGGGTTGCTTACAACGCGGAAGGAAAGACCTGATTTGCTCAACTTGTTGAGCATTCTCATCATGCCTTCCTGGCCGGCCGCATCGCCGTCGAGGCAGAGACGCAGCTCGCAGTTGAGGCGACGGAGCATTTTGATGTGGTCGTCGGAGAGATTGGTCCCCATGACGGCGACGGCCGAGCTGATGCCGGCTTTGGCTAGCGCCATGACATCCATGAACCCTTCGAGGATATAGATGTATCCGTCATGATGGGCGGTCGCTTTGGCGACGTTGTAGTTATAGAGCACTTTGCTCTTCTGGAAGATCCTGGTTTCGGGCGAATTGACGTACTTCGCCGATTTGTCGTCTTTTAGACGACGCGCGGAGAAACCGACGACTTGGCCTTCGTGGTCGAAGAGCGGGAAGATAAGGCGGCCGGCGTTGGAATCGGAGGTTCCGGTCGCGCGGGCCGTGGCGATGCCGATGCCTTCGATGGAGCGAAGGGAATGGCCTTTGGCCTGAAGGAACTGAATCGTCTTCTGGCCATCGGACATCGCGTAGCCGAGACCGAAGGTGCCGATTTCTTTCTCGTCGATGTGGCGTTCGTTGAGGTAGGCTTTCGCGATTTTGCCCTCTTCGGTGCCTAAACCATACTTATAGTATGCCTGGAGGTCATTGATGCATTTATAAAGAGGAACGAGGTCGGGATTCACGTGACGCTCCGGGCGCTTCTCGAGAAGGCGCGGATCATGGAAGCCGACGATCTCCGCCAATTTGCGGACGGCCTCGTCGAAGGAGATTTTCTCGTATTTTTGGACAAAGGTCAGCGCGTTGCCGCCTTCGCCGCAGCTGAAGCACTTGTAAATCTGCTTCTCACGGGAAATATTGAGGGAGGGATTCGTGTCATTATGGAACGGGCAGATGGCCAAAAAGCTGCGACCCTTTTGGATGACATTGATGTAGGATCCGATGACCGAAACGATATCGGAAGCCTTAAGCAAATCGTCGATTAACTCACGTGGATATGCCATTTTTCCTCCTTTCTACCTATATTAACTAGTTAATATAGTAACAACTTTAAAACTACTAATTTTCGACTTTTATAAGAAGCACTTCACCGTGAAATAGCTGGCGAGTTCCTGGATGCCCATACGGACTTGTTTCATCGAATCGCGGTCGCGGATCGTGACGCTTTGATCGGTCGCGGTATCGAAGTCCACCGTCACGCAGTACGGGGTGCCGATCTCGTCCTGGCGGCGATAGCGTTTGCCGATCGAGCCGGTCGAGTCGTAGGTGCAGGAGAAGCGCTGATTGAGGATCTTGAGCACTTCCATCGCTTTGTCTTCGAGTTTCTTCGAAAGCGGGAGGACGGCGATTTTATACGGCGCGAGCGACGGGATCAGATGCATGACCACGCGGACATCCCCGCCTTCGAGCGTCTCTTCGTCGTAAGCGTCCACCATCGTCATGAGCATAAGGCGATCGAGGCCCATGGAAGGTTCGATGACGTACGGCAAATACTTTTCGTTGGTGTCCGGATCGAAATAAGTCAGATCCTCTTTGCTAAATTCCTGATGGCGGCCAAGATCGTAGTCGGTCCGGTCGGCGACGCCAAGGATCTCACCCCAACCGATGGAGGGGAAATCATATTCGACGTCGGTCGTCGCTTTCGAATAGAAAGCGAGTTCGGCAGGTTCGTGATCGCGGAAGCGGAGATTCTCCGCGCGGACGCCGAGAGATTCGACGAAGTTGAGGCAGTACTTTTTCCAATAGGCAAACCATTCGAGGTCGGTTCCCGGCTTGCAGAAGAATTCCATTTCGAGCTGTTCGAACTCACGGGTGCGGAAGGTGAAATTCCCCGGGGTGATTTCGTTGCGGAAACTCTTGCCGGCGTTGCAGATGCCGAAAGGCAACTTCTTGCGGGCGACGCGCTGGACGGCTTTGAAGTTGGTGAAGACGCCCTGGGCGGTCTCCGGGCGGAGATAAACGATCGAGGAGCTGTCTTCGGTGACCCCGATATGGGTCTTGAACATCATGTTGAACTTGCGGATCGGGGTGAATTCCTTTTTGCCGCAGACGGGGCATTTGAGATCGTGGCTGGCGATGAATTCGTCCATCTGCTCGAAGGTCATCCCATCGACGTCAGCGTCAGGAAACTCATTTTTAATGAGTTCATCGGCGCGATGACGGGCGTGGCAGGCTTTGCAGTCGACCATCGGATCATTGAAAGTCGAAACGTGGCCGGTCGCTTCCCAGACGCGCGGATTCATCAAAATCGCGGCGTCGATGCCGACGTTGGTCGGGGATTCCTGGACGAACTTCTTCCACCACAACGCTTTGACGTTGCGCTTGAGTTCGGCGCCGAGGGGGCCGTAGTCCCATGTATTCGCCAAACCGCCATAGATGGCGCTGCCGGGGAATACGTAGCCGGTGTTCTGCAAATGTTGCGTGATCTTCTCAAAAGGGAATTTGTTTGCCATAGGAGTCACTCCTTCACTAAAAAAGTCCGTCATACACGGACAACGCTAACAAGTATAGGGGCGCGCGTATATCGTGTCAACCCAAAATAAGTGAACTTTTACACGCTCTTCTCGAGGAGGGCGAGGCTCTTCAAACGCACGCCGGTGCAATTCTCGGCGTAGCGGGCCAGCTGAACGAGAAGGCGAACGGATTCCTTGTCTTCGAAGGCCACTCGGCCAAAATCCTCGACTTTGTAACGAAATGCGTAGCGAAGGATCTTCAAATCGCGGGCGCCGGGACGCTCCGTTAGCTCATCCGCGCAGTCCTCGCAGACGAACCCGCCTTCTTCGTAGGAAATGCCGATAATGCCTTCCTTTTTGCCGCAAAGAACGCAACCGTCCACCTGCAATCCGTAGCCGAGATTGTTGAGGATGGAAGCGAAATAGAGCAAACAAGCCGAAAGAATCGGATAGCCATTCCGAATCGCATCCATCGCTTTGGCGAAAACCGGGTAATGTTCGGCGCCGCCTCCTTCTTCAGAGAAGCGAACGCTGACCTCGGCGAGGAAGGACAAAGCCCCAAGCCAAGACAGCTCTTCTTTTTGAGGCATCGGGGAGATCGGCTCGCTTTCGGAGAGGGTCAAAGAACGGCCGTCAGCGCTCGTGAGGAGCGAGAATCGGGATAAGGACAAAACTTGGCAGGACGCGGCGTTCTTGCTCGTCATTTTGCGCACCCCGCGAGCGAGGAATGAAAAGAGTCCGCCTTCATTGAAGGCGGTAACCATCGCGTCAGTCTCTTTGTAGGGGGAAAGCCGCAGGACGTAACCTTGTTTTTCGATCAGTTCTTTTCTCATTTTTCCTCGGTGTAACCGAACGCTTTGAGGCGGTCGGCTTTGTTGCGCCAATCGGGGGCGTTACGCACCTCGATGCGCAAATCGACGTGCTTATGCCACACGCGTTCGAGTTCGCGGCGGGCGGTCATGGAGATGCGTTTGATCATCGCGCCGCCCTGGCCGACGACGATGCCGATCTGGCTCTTCTTTTCGACCCAAACGGTCGCTTCGATATAGACTTCTTTGCCGTTGCCGTTCATCGATTCGATGGTCACCGCCGATTGATGGGGGACTTCGTCGCTTAGGAAATGCAACAAACCGGCACGGATCGTCTCTTTGACAGTAAAAGCGTCGCCTTTGTCCGTAAGGGCGTCTTTCTCGTAGAACTGCGGGCCTTCCGGCAACACGGCGGCCACCGCCTCTTTGACATCCTTCAAACCGAAGTTTGTCAAGGCGGACATCTCCAAGAGATGAATGTTCGGATAAGCCTCTTTGATCTTGGCAAGGAGCGCCTCCATCTGCGGAGCGCGGACCAAGTCGATTTTGTTGACGAGCAAGAAGAGCGGGCAGGAGATGTTCAAGGAATGGATCATCTTGAGGTCGGCGTCGAGATTGCGGGTGTCGGCGGCGATGATATAGAGCACGGCATCCGCGTCCGCGAGGGAACGGCGCGCCTCTTTGTTCATGAAGCGATCGAGGGCCTCTTCGCCCTCAAAAAGCCCCGGGGTGTCGATGAACACCATCTGATAATCCTTCTCGGTAAGAATACCGAGAATCTTATCGCGTGTCGTCTGGGGTTTCGGCGAAACAATCGATACTTTCTTGCTTAAAATCGCGTTGAGGAAGGTGCTCTTCCCAACGTTGGGCTGTCCGAGGATGGCGACGAAACCG
>CAMYXQ010000015.1 GCA_947303105.1 uncultured Caryophanales bacterium
TCGATGAGGATGGCATCATCATCCCGGGCGCCGAGGTCAAAGAAGGCGACATCCTCGTCGGCAAGACGACCCCAAAGGGCCAGACCGAGCCGACCCCGGAAGAAAAACTTCTCATGGCGATCTTCGCCGAGAAGACCAAAGACGGCAAGGACAGCTCCCTCCGCGTTCCTCACGGCGGCGCTGGCATCGTCCTCTCCGTCAAGACGTTCTCCCGCAAGAACAAAGACCCGCTCCCGCCGGGCGTCATCAAAGCCGTCCGCGTTTACATCGTCCAGAAGAGAAAGATCTCCGAAGGCGACAAGATGAGCGGCCGCCACGGCAACAAAGGCGTCATCTCCCGGATCCTTCCGGTGGAGGACATGCCGTTCTTGCCGGATGGCACCCCGATCGATATCCTCCTCTCCCCGATGGGCGTTCCTTCCCGTATGAACATCGGTCAGATCAGCGAAATCCACTTAGGCCTTGCCTGCCAGAAACTCGGCATGCGCATCGCCACCCCGGCTTTCGACGGCGTTTCCTTTGATGAAATCACCGACCTCATGAAGAAAGCCGGCATCTCCGAAGACGGCAAGACCTTCCTTTACGATGGTCAGACCGGCGAACGCTTCCCCGAACGTATCTCCGTCGGCGTGCAGTACATGATCAAACTCGTCCACATGGTCGATGATAAGTTGCACGCTCGCGCGACCGGGCCTTATAGCCTCGTCACCCAGCAGCCTTTGGGTGGCAAAGCCCAAAACGGCGGCCAGCGTTTCGGCGAAATGGAAGTCTGGGCCCTCGAAGCCTATGGCGCCGCCCACACCTTGCAGGAGATGATCACCATCAAATCCGATGATCGCGTCGGCCGCAGAAAAGCCTACGAAGCGATCATTAAAGGACTCCGGATGCCGAAACCCGGCATGCCCGAAGCCTTCAAAGTCCTCACCAAGGAACTCAAAGGCCTCGGCATGAGCGTCAAGTTGACCGACCACGACGGCGAATTCATCAACATGGATGACCTCGCCAAAGAAGCCCTCATCGAAGAGCGCAAGGTCAACAGCGCCATCCGCAACCTCTCGACGGCTCGCGACGAAGAAAAGCCCGAAACCATCGAGATCGACCGTGAATCTCTGGCCGAAGAAGGCCTGAGTATCCGCAGCCGCATGTCGGCTTCGGATGATTGAGGAGGTTAATCACCATGTTTGATATCAAAGATTTATCGTTGATGAACGTTGGCCTCGCCTCCCCCGATTCCATCCGCCAGTGGAGCCACGGCGAAGTCACTAAGCCCGAGACCATCAACTACCGCAGCCAGAAGCCGGAACCCGGCGGTTTGTTCTGCGAGAAGATCTTCGGTCCGAGCAAAGACTACGAATGCCATTGCGGCAAATACAAAAAGATCCGTTATCAGGGCATCACCTGCGAGAAGTGCGGCGTCGAAGTCATTTCCAAAGAATGGCGGCGCGAACGTTTCGGACATATCGAGCTCGTTTCGCCCTGCACCCACATCTGGTATCTCAAGGACATCCCCTCCCGCATGGGCCTCGTCCTCGATATCAGCCCGAAGGAACTCGAAGAGGTCATCTACTTCGCCGCCCACATCTGCTTGAACCCGGGCAAGAGCCAGACCCTCTCCTACAAACAGTTCCTCGATGAGAAGACCGCCCGCGTCGTCTTCGTCGACGCCATCAACGAATTCCGTTCGGAAATCGCCCCTGGCAGCGCCGATGACCTCCGCGCGACCGAACTCATCGATCGTATGAACAATCCGAGCGAGACGTTCGACTTCTTCTCGACCGCCGCCTTCATCGCCCGCTACACCCAAGCCGAATTCGGCGAGGGCGCCAAAGCGATCAAGCGCTTGCTCCACGAAGTGGACCTCGATGGCGAATTCCGTTCCATCAGCGAGGAAATCCGCAAAGCGACCGGCCAGCGCCGTCAGAAACTCACCAAACGCCTCGAAGTCATCCAGGCCTTCCGCGATTCGAAGCAGAAGCCAGAATGGATGGTCCTTGACGTCATCCCCGTCATCCCGCCCGATCTCCGTCCGATGCTTCAGCTCGACGGCGGCCGTTTCGCGGCCAGCGATCTCAACGATCTTTATCGCCGCGTCATCAGCCGTAACTCCCGTCTGAAGAAACTCATCGACATGCGCGCGCCGGAAGTCATCTTGATGAACGAACGCCGTATCCTTCAGGAAGCGGTGGACGCCCTCATCGACAACGGCCGCCGCAGCAAACCGGTCACCGGCCCGAGCGGACGTCCTCTCAAATCCCTCTCCAGCGGTTTGAAGGGCAAACAAGGCCGCTTCCGTCAGAACTTGCTCGGTAAGCGCGTCGACTACTCCGGCCGTTCGGTCATCGCCGTCGGTCCGGACCTCAAACTCTATCAATGCGGTCTCCCGCGCGAGATGGCCATCCAGCTGCTTCGCCCGTTCATCGCCTCCCTTCTCATCAAGCGCGGCATCTGCCACGCCCACAAAGAAGCCGATGCGAAGATTGACCGTTACGATTCCGTCGTCTTCGACATCGTCGAAGAAATCATCGGTCAGCACCCGGTTCTGTTGAACCGCGCCCCGACCCTGCACCGTTTGGGTATCCAGGCCTTCCAGCCGAAGCTCGTCGATGGCCGCGCCATCCGTCTGCATCCGCTCGTCTGCCCTGGCTTCAACGCCGACTTCGACGGCGACCAGATGGCCGTCCACGTTCCCCTTGGGAAAGCGGCCCAGTTCGAGGCCTTGAACCTCATGCTCGCTTCCAATAACATCCTCGGCCCGAAAGACGGCAAACCGATCGTCATCCCGTCGCAGGACATGATCGTCGGCAACTACTGGCTGACGATGGAAGAAAGCGAAGAGGAATATCGCGCCCGCGCTGCGACGTTACGCGCTATCAAGATCGATGACGCCAACGTCCTCGAACGCGACGCCAACGAAGAGCAGGCCGAAGAGTTCGAACGCTTCGCCGAAATGGAAGGCTCCGTCTTCAGCACCGTCGACGAAGTGCTCCGCGCTTACGACACAAAGTCCATCGGTTTGCACAATCGCATCGCCATCCGTTCCTCTTCGATCCACAAGACTTTCGCCCCGGAAAGCGATCCGGATAACGTCAAAGATTACGCCCTGCCGTTCTATGCGAAGAACAAGTATCTTCTCACCACGGTCGGCAAGATCATCTTCAACGAGATCTTCCCGGATGACTTCCACTTCATCAACGATGATCCGAAAGCCGGCGTCGAAGAGATCAAATCGTGGTTCGTTCCTTATGGAACCGATATCCGCGAAGCGATTCGCGCCGCCAAGCACCATAACCCGATCAACAAGAAGAGCCTCGGCGTCTTGATCGACCAGATCTTCCATAAGTACGATATGCGCGATGATGCGGTGGACTCCGCCACCAGCGAATACAATGTCCGTCCTTCGAAGACCGCGGCCATCCTCGACAAGATCAAGGACTACGGCTTCGAATACTCGACTTTGTCCTCCGTGACCGTCGCCAGAAGCGACATCAACCTCACCTCGGCCAACCCCGATGAGATCTCGATCAACGAGTTCAAATACAACGAAGTCGCCAAGGGCTACGAACAGGTTGACGAAGTCACCAAACTTTACCGCCGCGGCATGTTCTCCGACAAAGAGCGCCACAAAGCGGTCGTCGCCATTTGGAACCAGGTCACCAAGACCGTCGAAACCAAGGTCGCCGAATACCTCCGCCAGGACAAGCGCAACCCGCTGGTCATCATGGCCGAGTCCGGCGCTCGTGGCAACATCTCCAACTTCAAACAGCTCGTCGGCATGAAAGGCCTCGTCGCCAACCCGAAGAACGAGGAAATCGAACTCCCGATCGTCTCGTCCTACCGCGAAGGCTTGAAGGTCGCCGAATTCTTCATCAACACCCACGGCGCCCGTAAGGGTGGCGCGGATACCGCGCTGAAGACCGCCGACTCTGGCTACCTGACCCGCCGTTTGGTCGACGTCTCCCAAGACGTCGTCGTCCGCGAGGAAGACTGCCATTGCGACCACGGCTTCAAAGTCCGCGAAATCCGCAACACCGCCGAGAATTCGGTCGTCGCCAAACTCGATGAGCGTCTCAAAGGCCGCTTCGCGATGCATGACGTCGTGAATCCCGCGACCGGCGAAGTCCTCGTCAAAGCCAACACGATGATCACCGATGATGCGGCGGAGGCTATTGTCGCCGCCGGCATCAAAGAGGTCGAAATCCGCTCGCTCTTCACCTGCCAGACCAAGAATGGCGTCTGCCAGCACTGCTATGGCCGCAATATGGCGACCGGCCGCCTCGTCGAACTCGGCGAAGCGGTGGGCATCATGGCCGCCCAGTCCATCGGTGAGCCGGGCACCCAGCTCACGATGCGTGTCTTCCATACCGGCGGTATGGCGGGCAGCGACATCACCCAGGGTCTTCCCCGTGTCCAAGAGCTCGTCGAAGCGCGCAACCCGAAGGGCGAAGCGCTCATCAGCGAGATCGATGGCGTCATCGAAGACATCAAGGACGATGGCAACGGCCGT
The DNA here is from genome assembly GCA_947303105.1 of uncultured Caryophanales bacterium. Classification (GTDB taxonomy): domain Bacteria; phylum Bacillota_I; class Bacilli_A; order RFN20; family CAG-826; genus UBA4951. The sequence continues at coordinate 4,505 of CAMYXQ010000015.1, forward strand.
TACCTCGTCACCGTCAAGAGCGTCTCCGATAGCACCGTCGAAAGCGAAGAGCCGGAAGTCAAGGTCTATACGACCGGTTATGGCGTCCGTCTCCGCGTCAAGAAGGGCGATAAGGTCGAAGCCGGCGGCAAGATCACCGAAGGTGCGATTGATCCGAAGCACTTGCTCGAAGTCGCAAGCCAAGAGAAGGTCCAGGTCTACATGATCAAGGAAATCCGCAAGGTTTACGCCGCGCAGGGCATCGGCATCTCCGATAAACACCTTGAGGTCATCATCCGCCAGATGCTCCGCAAACTCGTCGTCATCGACGGCGGTGACACCGAGCTGCTCCCAGGCACCAAGGTCGACACCGACCGCTTCACCTTGATCAACCAGGAGGCCTTAATGGCCGGTAAGCGCCCGGCGCTTGCCAAACCGGTGGTCCTCGGCATCACGAAGGCCGCGCTCGAGACGGAATCCTTCCTCTCGGCGACGTCCTTCCAGCAGACGACCCGCATCCTCACCGATGCGGCCATCAAGTCGAAGACCGATACCCTCCATGGTTTGAAAGAGAACGTCATCACCGGCCGCCTCATCCCGGCTGGCACCGGCATCGAGTCCGAAGAACAGCTCAAGACCGACCTGTCCGGCTTCTCCGTCTTAGGCAAGATGAAGGAGGTTCGCTCCACCTACATCGAAGCCCATGACCGGAAAGAGGCCGACACCGACACGACCGATCTCGAGACTCTCGAAGACTAAAATCAAATTAAAAGGCGCGCTCATAACGGGCGCGCTTTTTTTCAGTTGGTTTTTCACGTGACGCAAAAGAGAAAAGCATCGTGTTTTCGAAGTCCACGATTCCTTGCGTGTCAATAATGATAAAAATTCGATGAAATCTAGTGTTGACAGACATTTCTCACGTGCGTATGATTTGCTCGTTCGCAAGTCGCCCCCGCAGGGGCATTTCTTACGCGAAAAGTAAAGTATAAGGAGATTCCGATATGCCTACCATCAACCAGTTGGTGAGACAAGGCCGTCAGACCGCGGCCAAGAAGTCCAAAACTCCCGCCTTAGGCAAGAGATGGAATTCGCTCACGAAAAAGCAGCTCAACCAGGCCAGCGCCCAGAAGCGCGGCGTCTGCACCCGTGTTGGCACCATGACTCCGAAGAAACCGAACTCGGCTCTTCGCAAATACGCCCGTGTCCGTTTGTCCAACGGCTATGAAGTCACCGCCTATATCGGTGGCGAGGGCCACAACCTTCAGGAACACAGCACCGTCATGATCCGCGGTGGCCGTGTCAAAGACCTTCCGGGCGTCCGTTACCACATCGTCCGCGGCACCCTTGACTGCGCCGGCATCGAAGCCCGCCGCCAGGGTCGTTCCCTCTACGGCACCAAGAAGCCGCAGGAAAATAAATAAGGAGGACTTGATTCATGTCACGCAAAGGAAACATTGAAAAGAGAGACGTTCTCCCCGATCCCATTTATAACAGCAAACTGGTCACCCGCTTGATCAACCGCGTCATGTACGACGGCAAGCGCGGCACCGCCCAAAGGATCATCTATAACAGCTTCAAGCGCATTGAAGAGAAAACCGGCAAGCCGGCCATCGACGTCTTCGCCACCGCGGTGAACAACATCATGCCGGAAGTCGAACTTAAGGTCCGCCGCATCGGCGCGGCCAACTACCAGGTGCCGGTCGAGGTCAGCCCGGCCCGCAAACAGACCCTCGGTCTCCGTTGGTTAGTCAACTATTCCCGCCTCCGCAACGAGAAGACGATGGAAGAGAAACTCGCCGGCGAGATCATCGACGCCGCCAATGGCACCGGCGCCGCGGTCAAGAAGAAAGAAGATACCCACAAGATGGCCGAAGCCAATAAGGCCTACGCCCATTATCGTTGGTAAAGAAGGAGCGCTACCATGGCAGATGAGAATGTGATCAAGGGAGTTGAGAAATACGACCTCCCGCATACTCGCAACATCGGCATCATGGCCCACATCGATGCCGGCAAAACCACAACCACTGAGCGCATCCTTTATTACACCGGCCGCAGCCACAAAATCGGCGAAGTCCACGAAGGCACCGCCATCATGGACTGGATGGCCCAAGAGCAAGAACGCGGCATTACCATCACGTCATCCGCGACGACCTGCTTCTGGAAAGGCTATCGTCTGAACATCATCGACACCCCGGGGCACGTCGACTTCACCGTTGAAGTTGAGCGTTCCCTCCGCGTCCTCGACGGCGCCGTCACCGTCCTCGATTCCAAGAATGGCGTCGAGCCGCAGACGGAAACCGTCTGGCGCCAAGCGGACACCTATCACGTCCCGCGGATCATCTTCTGCAATAAGATGGATGCCATCGGCGCCGACTTCGAGATGTGCTTAAGCACCCTCAAAGAACGCCTCGGCATCGACTATGCCGCCGTCCAATTCCCGATCGGCAGAGAAAGCCAATTCATCGGGGTCGTCGACCTCGTCAAGATGGAAGCTTGGATCTATGATCGCGATAAGGACGCCGAGCCGGTCGTCACCAAGGACATCCCCGAAGATGTTGCCGATAAAGTGGAGTTCTACCGCCAGGAAATGTTGGAGAAACTCGCTTCCTTCGACGATGACTTCATGATGAAGATCCTCGAAGGCGAAGAACCCACGGTCGAAGAGATCAAAGCCGTCATCCGCAAGGCGACGGTCGGCGGTCACTTCCACCCCGTCTTCTGCGGAACCGCCTTCAAGAATAAGTGCATTCAGCCCCTTCTTGATGGTGTCATCGATTACTTGCCCTCCCCGCTCGATATCCCGGGCGAAAAGGGCGAAGACGCGAAAGGCGAGCCGTATGAATGCCAAGTCACCGACAACGCTCCGTTCGTCGGACTTGCCTTCAAGATCGCGACCGACCCCTTCGTCGGCCGTCTGGCTTACGTCCGTGTCTACCAAGGTGTCCTCAAGAGCGGTTCCTATGTGTATAACAGCTCCCGTGGCATCCAGGAACGTATCGCCCGTTTGGTCCTCATGCATTCCAACCATCGTCAGGAAGTCGCCGAGCTTCACGCCGGCGAAATCGGTGCGGTGGTCGGTCTCAAGAACACCACGACCGGCGACACCCTCTGCGATGTCGATCAGAAGATCGTCCTCGAACGCCTCGAGTTCCCCGAACCGGTTCTCGAAGAAGCGGTGGAGCCCAAGACCAAAGGCGATATCGAAAAGATGAACGTCGCCCTCGCCAAACTCGCCGAGGAAGACCCGACCTTCCGCGTTCATACGAACAAGGAAACCGGCCAGACGATCATCGCCGGCGTCGGTGAGCTCCAGCTCGATATCCTCGTCGACCGTATGCGTCGCGAATTCAAGGTCGAAGTCAACGTCGGCGCCCCGCAGGTCAACTACCGCGAAACCATCACCAAGATGGGCGAAGCGGAAGGACGCTACGTCAAGCAGACCGGCGGCCATGGTCAATACGGCCACGTCTGGATCCGCTTCGAACCAAACGAAGGCAAAGGCTTCGAATTCGTCGATGCCATCGTCGGCGGCACCGTTCCGAAGGAATTCATCAAACCGACCCAGCAGGGTTTAGAAGATGCCCTCGCCCGCGGCATGATCGCCGGCTTCCCCGTCATCGATGTCAAAGCCACCTTGTTCGACGGTTCTTACCACGATGTCGACTCTTCGGCAGCCGCCTATAAAGTGGCCGCTTCCCTCGCCCTCAAGGCGGCCGTCAGCAAATGCGCCCCGGTTCTTCTAGAACCGATCATGCGCGTTGACGTCACCGTTCCCGATCAGTATTACGGTGATGTCGTCGGCGATATCTCCCGCCGTCGCGGCCAACTCAATGGCGAAACCCAACGCGGCAATGCCAAGATCATCAATTGCTTGGTGCCGCTGGCCGAAATGTTCGGCTATGTCACCGATCTTCGTTCCTTGACGCAAGGTCGCGGAAACTTCATCATGCAGTTCGACCATTACGGTCAGTGCCCGCGCTTCATCCAGGAAGAAATCGTGAAGAAAGCCAGCCACTAATCCTTACATTAGTAAGTTGTTGTCAAAAACAATCGGCTGCCTTATCATTTATTAGCATTGTTTGTCAAAACCATTTATTGGAGGAAATAACAAATGGCAAAAGAGAAATTCAATCGTGACCGTGTCCATCTTAACGTTGGCACCATCGGCCACGTCGACCACGGCAAAACCACTTTGACCGCGGCGATCACCCACGTTCTTTGCATGGTTGGTAAAGCCACCGGTGGCAAAGACGGCAACGCCGTCGACCGCTCCTACAGCCAGATCGACAGCTCGCCGGAAGAAAAGGCTCGTGGTATCACAATCAATACCGCCCACGAAGAGTACGAAACCGCTACTCGTCACTATGCCCACGTCGACTGCCCGGGGCACGCTGACTACATCAAGAACATGATCACCGGCGCCGCCCAGATGGACGGTGCGATCCTTGTCGTCGCCGCGACCGACGGCGTCATGCCGCAGACCCGTGAGCACGTCCTTCTTGCCCGTCAGGTTGGCGTTCCTTACATCATCGTTTATCTCAACAAAACCGACCTCGTTGACGACCCCGAACTCATCGACCTCGTCGAAATGGACGTTCGCGAACTCTTGAGCTCCTATGGCTTCCCTGGCGACGAACTCCCTGTCATCCGTGGTTCCGCCCGCCTTGCCGGCGAAGCGACCTCGCTCGATGACCCGAACACCAAGTCGATCCTTGAGCTTCTCCATGCTCTCGACACCTACCTCCCGGATCCCGCCCGTGAAGATGACAAGCCCTTCCTTCTCCCGATCGAAGACGTCCTTACCATCTCCGGCCGTGGCACCGTCGTCACTGGCAGAGTCGAGCGTGGTGTTGCCAGGCTCGGTGACGAAGCCGAAATCGTCGGTATCCGTCCGACCCAGAAGACCGTTATCACTGGTCTTGAAATGTTCCGTAAGACCCTCGACTACGCGACTGGTGGCGACAACGTCGGCGCCCTTCTCCGTGGTATCACCCATGACCAGGTCGAACGTGGCCAGGTCCTTGCCAAGCCGGGTTCCATCATCCCGCACGACAAGTTCACTGCCGCCGTCTACGTCCTCACCAAAGAGGAAGGCGGCCGTCACACCGCGTTCTTGAACGGCTATCGCCCGCAGTTCTTCTTCCGCACCACCGATATCACCGGTAGCATCACCCTCCCGGCCGGTACCGACATGGTCATGCCTGGCGATAACGTCACCTTCAACGTTGACCTCATCCACCCGATCGCCCTTGAAAAAGGCACCAAGTTCTCCATCCGTGAAGGTGGCAGAACCGTCGGCGCTGGCACCGTCAGCGAAATCGTTCACTAATCGAACGCCTGAAGAAAGCAAAAAGCAGCGATCTCGGTCGCTGCTTTTCTTTTGCCGTTTAAGGCGATATGTATGAATTGAAAGCAATTATTTCCTGGTTTTCCCCATCCGGTTTTTCGCGGTCTTGGAAGGCGAACCAATGGCTTTCTATTACCCGATTCCGAAGATATCTTCGGATGTTTCGAATAAAAATAATTGACATCTTTCCCCTCTCGCGCATAATACGGGGGTTAACAAAGGAGTCAACTATGGATAAAAAGAAAATTGTTGGAACCTCTGTATTGTCGTTATTGGCCGTCGGTGCCCTCGTTTCTTGCGGTGGCAACGACAACAGCGAAGGTGGTAAGATCGATTACACCTATAACACATACATCGATTCCAACCCCAAAACTTGGAATCCGCACGCTTGGGAAACCAACTCCGACTCATACATTTTGGGCTTCACCGAAATGGGTTTCTATGATCTTGGTTTCAACAGCGACAAGAGTGGCTATGAGTTCCTGCCTGAGATGGCGACAGAGTTCCCGGTGGATGTCACCAACGAACTCAGCCGTGAGGAAAAAACGCGTTTCTTTGGCAACCCGAACCTCAACATCGAAAGCGGCATCGCTTTTGACATCGCCCTCAACCCGGCGGCTTGCTGGGAAGACGGAACCCCGATCAAGGCCGATGACTACGTCGAATCGATGAAGCGCTTGCTCGATCCGGAATTCGTCAATCACCGCGCCGACTCTTGGTACAAAGGCAATACGGTTCTTGCCAATGCGGAAAAGTACTTCAAAAACGGACAAATCACCGTCGAACCGGCTTATAACTTCATCAAAGATGATGCTGATTTGAACTCAACCGACCCGGATTTCTGCTCCAACGATGTTTGGTATGTCAACTTGGGCGGCAATTCGCCGTATGCCGGCGCGGTCTTCTCCAATATGGATACCGGCCCTCTCTATACGGTCTTGAATAACCGCAGCACCAAGCTCTCCGACACCGTCGAAGCGGCCGCCGATCGTATCACCCAGGCCGTCAGCGAAGGTCTCATCAAGATCCGCCGCGATGGCAAACTCGGCGAAACCTACAAATCCAGCGACTGGAAGAGCGTCGAAACCGTTTCCGACATCACCGAGGAAATGCGCGACTATTCCATCAGCGAGTTCAATTTCGACGACCTCGATCTGAAGATGGATCCGAACACCAAGAAGATCATCAACGAAGCCGAACTTCAAAAATACGGCGAAGAGTTGCCGGCAAGCTATAGCAGCTACGTCTGGAGCAACCTCCGCGCCGACCTTTCGACCTTCGTCAAGGGTTTAGGCTCCCCGCGTGGCCTCGCCAGCAAGACCAATTCCTGGCGTTTGCCGCTATTCGCGGAATACGAGAACCACTCCTCGATCGATAACTTCGAGAACGTTGGCATCGAGAAAATCGATGACTACAAGATCCGTTTGATCATGGAACCGGACAAACCCGTCTCCATGACTGACCTCAAGTTCTCCCTTACCTCCACTTGGCTCGTCAAGACCGACCTCTATGACAGCCTCAAGACCACGGTTGCCGGCACCTCGCTGAAAGCGACCAAATACGGCACCGCCTCGGCCGAGAACTACATGTCCTTTGGTCCGTACAAACTCACCACCTTCCAGACCAACAAACTCATCGTCATCGATCGCAATGAGAAATGGTATGGCTGGACCGACGGCAAGCATGAAGGCCAGTTCCAGATGCAGGCTTTGAACACCCAGATCGTCGACAACCACACCACGGCGATGCAGATGTTCGAAAACGGCGAGATCGACGACATCGAACTCACCACCTCGGATATGAAGACCTATGGCGCGTCCAGCCGTCTTCAGTACACCCCGACCTCCTACACCCAGAAGCTTTCCTTCAACGTCACCCGTTCGAAGCTCCTCGCCCGTCAAAAGACGGCGGTGGCCTCGCACCAGGGCAACAAGACGATCCTCGCCAACGAAGATTTCCGCAAGGCGATCTCTCTCGGCATCGACCGCACTCAGTTCGCCGCGCAGTGCACCGCCGGCAGCCAGGGCTTCTACGGCTTATTGAACAACCTTTACATCTCGGATGCCGACTATGGCGAGTTCTATCGCGGAACCCAGCAAGCCAAGGGCGTCTATGACAAGATCTACAACCACCTCGGTGGTGCTACCATTGACGAAGTCAATGGCGATCCGCTTCCCGCCAACCACGTTGGTTACAACTTCACCCTTGCGGTCGAATACCTCAAACGGGCGATCGAGACCGAAAACGCCTCGACCGAAGACGGCCATTTCGCCAAAGGCGGCACCGTCGCCATGGAGATCTTGGTCTACAAGTCCGATTCCGAAACGACCATTGCCTCCTACAACTTCGTCAACGCGGCGCTCAACGCCCTTGCCGAAGCCGTTAATGCCGATGCTGGCGAAAACGTCATCTCCTTCGACTACTTCATGACTGAGAATGAGGATTATTACGACGAAGCCAAGAAGGGTAACTACGACCTTATCTTCTCCACTTGGGGCGGCGCTCAGATGAATCCTTGGGGCCTCATGGAAGTCTATTGCGACTCAACCTTCGACTCCAACTGCGAATACGGCATGACCAGCCGCGTCAAGAACATCAGGCTCACCTTCGACTCCGACGGTGATGGCATCGATGAGACCGACTCCATCTCCAACTGGTATTCGACTCTTAGCAACCTCACCGAGGTTTCTGAAGCCGAATACGATATGGACGATCCGGAAGAAGCCGCTCAGTACGAGGTTGATCGCGTCGCGCGCCACAACCGCCGTCTGACGATCCTCTCCGAGCTCGAAGCCGGTTACATCAAGACTTGGTCGACCTTGCCGATCATCAGCCGTTCGAGTGCTTCCTTGACCTCCTATAAGGTCGAGTATGGCACCGATCAGTACATCCCTCTCATGGGGTACGGCGGCATCCGTTATATGTCCTTCAACTTCACTGATGCTGAATGGGCTGCGGCCATCAAATCCGGCCAGATCAACAAGGATCTCTACAAGCAATAATCGGAAATAATCCGCAAATTAAGGCAAGTTTTGTACACTTGCCTTTTTTGTTTGTTTTTTACGGAAATATTCTAAATATGCGCGGAT